>DASWEH010000394.1:0-23777 GCA_036394895.1 Anaerolineales bacterium | reverse complement strand
CGCAGTCGTTGAACGGCGCGGGACCTGTGAACGCGAGCGAAAGGTAACTCCGCCTGTGGCATTACCCATCAAAGGCGGCGCGCGCTTCTGGGGAATTGATTGGAACTTCATGATGCCTTCGCACACCGATCAAGATATGGGTAACACTATCAAAGGCATTGGCGCAAGTCCAGGTCGCGTGGATGGCATGGCGTGTGTAATTCACGATCCAAGTGAATTCAACCAGATGAGACACGGCGGTATTCTGGTTGCCAAGATCACCACCCCCGCCTGGACTTCACTATTCGCGCTGGCCTCGGGCGTCGTCACCGATGTGGGAGGGATACTTAGTCATGGCTCCATTGTCGCGCGCGAGTATCACATCCCTGCTGTGCTGGGAACGGGCGTGGCAACTGCACGCATTCATAGTGGGCAACGCATCACCGTGGATGGCGATCGCGGTGTAGTAACGATAGAAAAGTCGAGTGAATATCATGAAGACAACTGAAAATCTCAGACAAGAGCCAGGGAAAAGAGCAAGTGTCCCTCGGTGGATGGCGCTCATTGTAGCCTTCATTTTTTGGCTTGTAGGGGTTCCTCTCTTCTACGGTGTTCTGCCGTGGGCAATTTCCTTACTCATGCCTCATTATGGTTGGAGCGAGAGTCGACCAACAAATTGGAATCTGCTCGGTCTGATTCCAGTTGTGACCGCGACAGCATGCCTAATGTGGATCATGGTCCAGCACTTCGCTCAGACCTCGAGTCTACCTGGAAGGGTGGAAATGGAACGAACTCCAAGTTATCTGTTGCAGCGTGGACCCTATGCTTTCTCGCGCCATCCCATGTATCTCGCTGAATTAGCGCTCTTGTTTGGGTGGTCAATCTTTTACGGAAGCGTCGCTGTTTTGATTGCATTTTTGGTTGCGTGTGTATTTTGCAACTTTATCCATGTGCCACGCGAAGAGCGCGCACTGGAGGCGCGCTTCGGTGACACATATCGCGAATATAAGAACAGCGTCCCGCGCTGGTTCTAAAAGCCTCGGCACTATCTTTTCAAGAGGATATTTGATGCGAAAGCCGAAGTGGCGGTTGCACGTTGGCAAAAGTTAAGAATATTTGACAAAATCGAGTTTCAGCTGCGATGTGATCGAGAAGAGGAACAATGATTAGAAGAAAACTGCTACTGCAGATAATGGGCTTCACGCTGGTTTTGTTGTTGCAACTTAGATGCAGTGCAGCGCAAATCCAGCCGGATGCTACGCCGGAACCATCAGCCACGCCCGTCTCATATCAGAAGTTCACGATTATCTCTACGTACGAAGGTCTGACCGCATACGTCGAAGCAGCTCGCGCCGCCTCAAATATCGGTCTGAACGCTCTCTTTCGTCAGTACGTAGTGGCTCCGTACTGGGAGGATTGTGCAGATGGAACTGAGAACATGAATCGGGAAAAGGATTCCATAACGCCTATCAAGGATATGGACTATCTCACAAGCGCAGTAGCTATTCCACGCGACTCCAATGTAGAGCAAATGGTGGAAGAAGCTCTACAGAAGTCTGCAAAAGTACTTTCAGGTCCAAACACGACAGTCTGTATCATAGTGGCTGATCCCCAATCCACATTTGTTAGAGATTACATGAACGGTGTCTCAGGCTCTACTGTTCGCGCAGGTAAGATTTGGCTTGAAATATATCCAAATGGTGATTGGCGTGATTGGATACCTTACACACTGGCCCATGAATACCATCATAGTGTTTGGATGGACCGTCAAGGCAGGCAGTCCAAACTATCTGACATGGTGGACTATCTGGTGTCTGAAGGCAGGGCTGACTCGTTTGCTCGTTTGGTCTATCCTAATGTAGCTGCGCCGTGGACCGAGGCACTAACACCAGAACAGGAAATGACACAGTGGCGAGCGATGCAACAATCCCTAGATGCCCGCGCCCCTGCCACACACCGCAAGTTCATGTTTGGCGGCAGTGATGTGCCGCGTTGGACCGGTTATACGATCGGCTTCCACATCGTGCAAAGCTATTTACAGAAGAACCCGCAGGTCCCCGTTGACGAGTGGACGACAATGGATGCTCACGAGCTGTTGGACGAGAGTGGCTACAATGCAAAACGATAGTGCGAGTTGGATCGATAAGCCCTATCTGTTGCGGAGCAAGAACCCGATCGAGTTATACCTTGAATACAAGAACAGAATTCCGCGCTGGTTATAAAAAACTCGGTGCTTTCATTTCAATAGAAAGCATATTTAATGAAATGGTGGTTGCGTGTTGTTGGTGGATTTTATCTTCTTCTTGTTGCTGGAAGTTTCTTGGTTCTGTTTATCAACCCGCGACTCTTCGGTGATATGTTTCCCTATTCTGCTAATGAAACTGCCATGAGAGCATTTTCTGATGCATGGCTCATCTTTGTCCTCGAAATGTTATTACTTGGTATTATCATGCTCTATGCCTCGCGCAAACTGGAGCGCAACGGGATTCTCGTGTTAAGTATAGCCATTTTGGAACTTGTTCGAGGGGCAGGCGGAGACCTATTGTGGATGGCGCGCGGTTTTCCTACGACAAACTATATACCCTTTATGATAGTGCATATCATAATAGCAGTCACGGGCATATTTTCCTTCAGAAGGAATCAATAAAATCCTCCGTGTGGACTGAAGGATCAAATTATTAGGATACAGCTACTGTATAAACCATGAAAGCAACCTTTGCTCTCCTTGCGCATATAGAAGTTCATAATCTGGTGCGAAAACTGGCTTGGGAGATTCACCAGAAGTATCACACTGGTACCACTATAGCCGCCCACCCCCACATACTTCGCTAAAACAGCCTTTCAAAATTGCGGACATTGCTCCTCTCGAAGAGTATATGGATGAATTGGTGAAATCTCTAACTCCTTTCAAGTTGCACCTTACTGAACTTCAGCTTGTACCGATCCCCTTCGAAGAGACGGAATTCGGTGTCATATGGCTGGATGTTCAGGAATCAGTTCGGCTTTTGATTACCTGACCTTTGGCGTTTTGTTGCTGGTGCTAAAGGCCGGAGAAGATCAGTTCCGTACAGGTTGGTTTATCGAATCTTTGTTTACGGAACTGTTCATCCTGCTGGTGGTACGAACACGCCGTCCGTTATTCAAAAGTAAACCTGGGTTTTGGCTGTGGGTTAGTACGCTCCTGGTGGGTCTTGCCACCCTGATCCTGCCCTATCTGCCGGGCATATAACACCTCTTTGGCTTTGTACCATTACCACCTTGGATGATGGCGCTACTCATGTTCATCACTGTGCTGTATATCGTTGCTAACGAATTTGAAAATAAAAAAACAACTTGACGAAACAAATCAAGTTGTCTAGACCTGCGGTCCCGACGGGATTAGGGCTCTCGGCTCGTGCCTATCATCGTATTCTCAAACTTGCACGCACGACCGCAGATCTGGCGGGGTGTGAGGAGATCCAGTCTGTGCATCTGGCAGAGGCGCTTCAGTATCGTCCAAAGTTGATGTTGAATTGATCTAGAGATCCAGCCGCTCTCCGCATTTCAATAGCCGATATTTTTGCCCCATCTCTTCTGCTGCTTTGACAAATTGATGGGGTGAGATTGTATTAAATTCGAACATTTCATAATGACAGGGAATGATCAGTCCCGCATCAATTTGTTTTCCAAGGTTGGCGGCTTCTTCTGCTGTGAAGTTTCCTGGTACCCCGCGCGCTGGATCGCGCCCGTTAATGGGCAGCAAAGCAATATCAATTTTCTGATTCTTAAGTCTTTCGACTAAGCCATCGTAAGGGATGCAATCACCACTGTGGTAAATCGTCCACTTGCCAATTTGGACAATTAGACCAATAAAACGGTAATCGCCATTTTCATCCTGTTCAAGCGTTTCGTGCGCCGACGGGATCGCATGAAAAGCAAACGGATCGATTTGGATCGCTTCACCATTCACGGGAATTGGAGTCAATGTTTCGGGAAAAACCTGTAACCGCTCTGCAGCAAAATCTATGTTGGCGCGCGAAACAATAACCATCAGATTTGGATTCGCTTTCCATAACGGAATCAAACTCTCCCCGTCGAGATGATCCGTGTGATTGTGGCTGGATGTGACTACATCGATAAAATCCAGCCGTTCAGCCGCGATGACGCGTTCGGTCATCCGCACATGAGGTTTGTTTGTTCCGGCATACTTCTTCGTAAGTGAATCCGAAAGATAAGGATCGATCAACAGATGGTGACCCGCCCATTGAATTAGGAAGCCACTTTGACCGAGCCACCATAAATGTAATTGGTTAGAATTCCTTTTTGCGCGGGAAACATCTTCAAGAAACGCGTCGTCTTGCAAAACGGGTTTAATCATAATTTCCTCTTCGTACTCAAATGTCAGGAGACGTTAGACTCCGATAACCCTAGCTCAGCCCTCACCATCTTCACACCTGTAACCATATTCTGCAATTTGAGCCGCGCAGCCCAGCGTGCAGTCTGACTGAGTCCACAATCAGGTGCAAAAGACAGCCGCTCGGGTGGCGCGTATTTCAAACAATAACGCACGCGCCTGGCGATGTCTTCGGGGGTTTCGATGTAGTACGATTTCACATCCACAATGCCCACTGCCACATCCTTGACCTGGGCGATCTCTTCGATAATTTCAAGTTCGGAGAATTCACGGCTTGCCATTTCGAGATGGATCTCGTCCACCTTCATGTCAAGAAAATCAGGAAACATCGGCGCATATTGGCGTGGACCGACCGCACGTGCTTTGAAATTTCCAAAACATAAATGTGTGGAGAGATGTGTTTTCCCAAACACGGTTCCAACCGTACGATTGAAGATATCTACAAAGCGCTTTGTGTCTTCCTTGTAAGCATAGCAACTCATAGACGGTTCGTCCACGGTGATTTCTTTACAACCCGCTTTGACCAATGCTTCCAGTTCAGTGCATACAATCGGGATCAATGCTTCGGTAACAGCATAGCGATCGGGATATTGCTCGTTGGGATTTAGTCTGCCGCTCAACGTGTATGGACCTGGCACACTCGCTTTGAGCATAAAACCTTTTGGGGCAAGTCGCTTCAGTCTTTCATATTCCTCTACCACGCCTAGTCCGCCTGGGGCGCTGATTTCGCCCGCAATGTTATGTTTTCCGCGCTGATCATGTGCAGGTGGACCAAACACACGTAGCGGACGCTCGTATGGTTGAATCCCCTGCAAATATCCATAAAAAGACAAATTGAAATCCAGTCGGGATTGTTCGCCATCCGTGATTACATCCAACCCTGCTTCGACTTGATCGTGAATAGCAATGGTAACCGCATCCTCTTGTAACTCAGCAATTTCGTTTGTCCCGAATTTATCAAGTTGCTGACTTGCCAGTTCCAGCCAAGATGGAAACGGATAGCTTCCAATCACGGTTGTGCGCAAGGGTTGCTCTTTCATGGATTCTCCTTTGATGAAACTCGCTCAAAATTTCTTAACCACAATTATCTGACTGTCCATCCGCCATCCACGGTGAGGACAGAGCCTGTGACAAAGGAAGATTCCTCTGATGCAAGATATAACGCTGCCTGCGCGACATCGTTGGGTGAGCCGAAGTCACCTGTAAGCGGTTGCAGTTGTGAGAGCCGCGCACGAATATGTTCACTTTCCTGGGCGCGTTGACTCATCGGAGTTGCGATCAGGCTTGGACAGATCACGTTTGCGCGAATGCCACGCGGCGCATAATACGACGCAATCGAACGTGTGAGGCTAATGACCGCACCTTTGCTGGATGCATAAGCATGAGTCGCAAAATCATCATCACCACCAACCATGCCAAGCACCGATGAAACGTTCACGATGACGCCGCGACCTTGAGTCAGCATGACTTGCAGGGCGTATTTGCAGCAATAAAAAACGCTATCCAGATTCAAGTTAAGCGTTCTATCCCAACCTTCAAGTGTGCACACGTCTGCCGGTCCATCGCCCCATCTGCGTCCGCTTCCGCCTGCGACGTTCACGAGAATGTCGATGCGTCCATACCTGTCCGTTACATTTTTTAGGGCAGATTCAACTTCAAGGGGAGAGGTGACATCCACATGAAGAGAGTGTTCACTTAATGTATATAAGCCCAGGTCGGCGTGCGAATCGTTGATATCAAATATGACAACACGCGCGCCTTCTTCCGCAAACAGGTGCGAGGTCGCAAATCCAATTCCACTTCCGCCGCCCGTAACGATGGCGACCTTATCTTGAAGGCGGTTCATTCACAGGGCCCATATACTTTTTGGACGCGGGCGCGATAATCGTCGTAGCAAGCGTCGAAACGTTTTTTGTTGGCATCGCTCCCGATGAAGTAGCTGCTGGTAAGAACGATGGGCGGCTTGCCAAGTATGGTAAGTTTTTCCGCGATACTGCATTTGAGCGCGTTAGTCACTGTCGCTGCACCAATGGTCGAACCAGGTCCAACAGGGTCTTCGAGATTCGGGATGTGCACGAGCGCATCACCTCCAGGAGTACAGTTATCAATGATGATATCGGCGATGTCAGTGAGTTTTTTGCCGCTAGAGTGATTGGCCGGCGAGGCAGTGCAATGCTCGACAGAGACAACCGCGATGACAGGCATATCGAGGCGTTTGGCTTCCAAAGCAACATCCACGACAACTTCGTTAACGCCGCTATTTGAATAAACCAAAAAACAATCGGGTGGGCTGAAAACAAAGTTGCGCAGGATGACTTGCCCGAATCCTTCCACGTGTTCGAGGAAAATTGCCTGTCGCTGCCCATTCGAGCCGACGACGAGGTTATGGAACGTGAGCGAGAGTTCGACGATTGGATGGAAACCGGGAAAACTTCCATGACGAGGGAACATCTCTTCGACGAAGATGCGCGAATGTCCCGTGCCGAAGAGGTGAACAAGTCCATCTCCCGCGATGGTCTGCGCGCAAATTTCGGCGGCGCGTTCGATGGCATCCAATTGAGTCGATTCAATCCGATCGAGGATCGCTTTGGCTTGCGTTATATAATCCGTTGCTGCAGTTAACATCTCTAATTTCCTTTTCTAAAAATTATTCTATCTTGTTGTCTGATTGCCCGCAAGAATTGACGCTTGAAAAGTGCCACCATATAATCTTATATATCTTTCTTGCAAGGAGACAACTATGCATAAGATCGCCATGCTGGGGACAGGTTTGATTGGTCGTTTCTACACCATGAGTCTGCAAAATTTTCGGGGCAAAGATGAGATCAAGGTCGTCTGCTCGAGTCAATTGGAAAATGCAAAAAAGTTTGCAGATGAATTCGGAATCCCGCGCTCTACAGATGACATGGCTGTGGCAATTCAGGATCCTGAAATTGATACTGTAATTATCGGCATTCCTAATCATCTTCACAAAAAGCTGTGCTGCTGGCAGCGGAAGCAGATAAGGCCGTCTTGTGTACGAAGTCGCTTGCCATGAGTGGACCCGAAGCCCTCGAAATGTTGGAAGCTGTGGAAAAAGCGGATGTGTTTCATGACTACTTGGAAGATCTGGTTTATACATCAAAAACATTGAAGGCTTTGCAGGCTACTCAAAAAGGCGCCTTGGGTAAGGTATTGTGGGCACATTCATATAGTTGGGGAGCTTGGTGGTACTGGGCTGTCCGCGAGGCACAAGGTCAGATCGGGTAGCCCGGAGTTCCCATTGATCAATAACATTTCTACCAGGTAAGCATAATGCTTGGATTCAATCTATTACGTTTTGTATGTATCAATTTTCATCGCTGCTTTGCTCAGTCTTCGGCGTTGTGCTTTATGCAATTTTGTTGGCCTTGATGTTTTGCGGAGCACTGCGGCTGATGATTCTGCTCTAGCCGGACACGTTTCAAGGTGGGTTGGATGAGATACGCAAAACTGAAAATCTGTCATTGACGATGGGTGTTCCGAAAGCTAGCTATGCAAGTTCGCATGTTTAGTAAATCCTTTACTACTCTTGGAGTGAACATCCTCTATTGATGTTCGTTAGATAATAGGGCGCAGTAATTTGTATTTTTGTCAATACTAAGCAGCGAAATGCACCGTGTAGACAAATTTATCAGCTCTGTTAGCGACTACCGCGATATAAAGGGGTTTGTTTGCTGTGTCGCGAGTTAAGCGGGTTACCTGTAAAAGCGGTGACCATTTGCTTATATTCAGTTGACTTGCTTCCCAATCCGAGGCGGTTCGGGCCTCTACGCGATCCTCAGCTCGAACCGGTCTCAAACCAAACTTAGGCAGAGTGGCATACAGAGAATCGTTTACTAAGCCTTCATTTAACAGACCAGGTACAAGGGACTCAGGAATATAGTTTGTCATTATGCAAATTGGTTCATCATTTGCATATCGCAATCTACGTATTCGAACTAGTTGCTCTCCTGGTGATAGGTTGAGTTGGGCGGCCTGCTCCTTAGTTGGCTCGGTGAGGTCAATTTCGGCCGTAGCACTTCTTGGTTCGAGTCCCATCTGGCGCATCTGCGCTGACCACGAAAGAAGCCGCGGAAGCTCCTGTGCGATAGGCTCCTTACGCACAAATGTACCGCGGCCCTGCTGCCGGAGAATCAGTCCTTCTGATACCAGCTCATCCAGGGCGCGGCGTATGGTTATACGACTCACATTGAAGCGCTTCTCGAGTTCGGGTTCGCTGGGAATCATATCGCCAGGCTGCATTCGATTTTCAATTTCATCCTGAAGAGAGTTTTTAACCTGAGCATAAAGAGGAATCAATCTTGACTTGTCGGGTAACATATATCCTTCCTGTTTTGGCATTAAATCACCCTTGTAATTAACTCATTATAACGTTATAATGAGTTTACCCCGCTTTAGAATGTTCGTCAAGTTGCAAATCAAAGCTAGAAACTATCAAATTATGGCGATAAACGATGATGCATATAGGTTTCATAGAGCTAAAACACCCAGGGATGGAATACATGCCAAAATACTTATCAGGCTCTTCATTGGAATTCAACTCCAATAATTTTAAGTTCCCATATCACTTTCTGATAGTGACCACTTATATAAAACTCGCTAGTAGTAAAGGTAGACAACCTAGTTTCTCACACAAAATTGATTGGCTTAATTAGATCGGAGTAAGGTAAATGGTCACAAGCACCAACAAGATCAAATCTGGAATCAAGTTCTCAGACTTTATTGGAGGCAGGTCAACGCCAGCTTGGATTACCTTGGCACTGCTGCTAATTTGGGCCGGCATAACCATACCCGGTTTTCTTTTGCCTGGGCGCTTGCTTGCTCTTGGACAACAGGTGACACCTCTTTTAATTGTTGCAATGGGCCAGACATTAGTTGTGTTAGTGTCTGGCCTTGATATCTCAGTCGGAGCAGTACTTACACTTAGCCTGGTATTGGCAAGCGGTATTATGCAGGGTCGCAGTGAGTGGGTATTTCCGGGCATAGTAATCTGTCTTCTAGCTGGAGCATTTGTTGGTCTGTTGAATGGTCTGTTAATTGTGGGTCTACGGCTGCCACCACTGATCGCGACGATCGGCATGATGTCGATTATACAAGGTGTAGCTTGGGTATATACTCACGGTGCGCCAGGAGGGTCAATTCCTTCCTCCCTACGTTTCGTGGCGAATGGGCGGCTGGGAATACTTCCCGTTTCAGATATCGTATTTGCAATTGCTGTTATCTTAATGATGTTGCTTCTTCAGCGAACAGTGTTCGGTAAGCAGCTTTACGCCGTAGGAGCCAATCAGAGAGCGGCTTATCTTGCCGGAATTCCAGTCAAACGGGTCATCATATTCACGTATGTGTTATCGGCGGGCTTGGCCGCGGCTGGCGGCCTGGTTCTTTCTGGATACGTTGGTGTTGGCACTCTCGATGCAGGTGGCCCATACGTACTCAATTCGATTGCTGCGGTGATCATTGGAGGCACAAAATTCACGGGAGGCGACGGAGGTGTAGTTGGAACTGTGGTCAGCGTAGCCATTTTGGCTGTTCTCACAGGAATCCTTATTCAATTGGGTATCCCGGTCACTCTGCGCTCCGTTTTACTGAGCGTAATTGTTGTTGCAGCCGCCGTATTGCAAAGTAGGAAAACTGGAGGATGAAAACAGCCTCGATTAGCCTGGCAAGCTGCCTTGTCATTACATAAATCAACTTAAAAATCATATATCAAAGCCTTGGAAAAAGGAAAAGAAGGAACCATGAAACATAAATTACTACTCATTGTGATGCTGCTTACGATGCTTTCAATCGTTGCAGCGGCTTGTAGCCCTGCTGTACCGGCTACTACCAATTCGTCCAGCAATACAACCAAACAGCCACCTTATGTAATTGGTGTCTCAAACGTATCTGTTGCTAATTCATTCCGCGTTCAGATGATTGAGGAAATCAAGTACTATGGCAAACAGCACCCTGATATGATCAAAGATGTTATCGTAACGGATGCCGGTGGCGATGCAAACAAACAGATTTCTGATATTGAGGATTTGGTAACACGTAAGGTTGATGTATTGCTCGTTGCTCCAGCATCTGACACAGCACTCACGCCGGCCGTTGATCAAGCCGTGGCAGCAGGCATACCTGTTATTGTGTTCAATTCAGGTATGCAGAGCGACAAAGTATCAGCGCGGGCCTTGCCTCCATATCATGAATGGGCGAAGTTGACGGCTGATTGGCTTGGTAAGACCATGAATGGCAAGGGTGACGTAATTGCACTGCGTGGTATTGCTGGACTAGCAGCTGAAGCGGATGAATGGGCGGGCGTCGAAGAAGCGCTCAAGAATTACCCCGATATAAAAATCATTTGCACAGAATACGCTGATTGGGCTTACGACAAAGCCAAGACAGCAGTTGCGAATTGCCTTGCTAATCATCCAGATGTAAATGGCGTACTTGCCATTGGTGATGCGATGACTTGGGCAGCGGCAGAAACCTTGAAAGATCAAGGTTATGATGTTACCCAGATCCCAATGATTGGTATTGGTGGCAGTAATGGTTTCCTCAAGTACTGGCAAGCGAATAATCTTAATGCATATGTGATTGCTGATCCTACCGATATTGGTGTTACGGCGCTCAAGGCAGCTCTGGATCTGCTACAGGGCAAGACCATACAGCCAAATCTGACTCCAACTCAGTATGATATCTACAGTTCGACCTTGAGCAAGTTTGTTAAGACTGACTTGCCGGATAGTGCTTGGGTTGGTACTGGACTACCCGATGACGTGTTGAAGTCATTGTTGAACAAGTGACATTTGCGGCAAGGTAAGCTTTGTTAGAAATCCATCAGCTTGTCAAAACTTTTGGCGGGACGGTTGCACTCCGAGGTGTGAGCCTCGAAGTGCAACCTGGGGAGTTTTACGCACTTTTAGGCGAGAATGGCGCTGGTAAATCAACGCTTGTAAGGGTTGTGGGAGGAGTATATGCGCCTGATCAGGGCAGTCTATCTTGGGAAGGCAAGCCAATCACTACATTCTCACCATTGAATGCGCGGCGCTTAGGAATTGGTATCGTACACCAAGATTCCGCACTTCTACCCGACCTTAGTGTGGCGGCCAACTTTGCACTAGGACGCGAACCCGTATCTTCTCTTGGCTGGATCATTTGGGATGCTGTGAGGGCCTCTTTAAAAGAGCAATCTGCGCGCTTTAATGTGGAAGTCCCTCCAGATATGCCTGTTCGAAACCTCTCGGTTGGATTACGCAAACTGCTTGATATTATGCGGGTATTACAGGATGCGCAGAAATTGATCGTGTTGGATGAGCCAACGGCTGCCTTTACGGTTGAAGATACCAAACGGCTCATGGAAATTCTTTGGGAAATAAAAAAAACAGGCACATCGATTATTTATGTGACACACAGACTTCAGGAAATTGAAGAGATTGTGGATCGAGTTACTATCCTGAAGGATGGGACAAGTGTAGGGACGCTAACTCCGCAAGAGGCTACTCCTGGCCGAATTGTTTCCTTGATGGTGGGCCGTCAGATGGGAGATATGTATCCGCCTCCACCACCAAAGCCTCCTATTAATTCATTATTGCAAATAAAAGGACTTCAACGAGATAACGCATTCCACGATGTTAACTTAGAGGTAAATTTAGGTGAAATCGTAGCTTTAGTTGGTTTAGCGGGTCACGGGGCATTTGAAACAGCCCATTCTATATACGGCGATCCTCCATCTGATGGAGGGGAGATTCTATTCAGCGGAAAACATCTTAAGATTAATGGTCCCGAAACCGCGTTACAGGCGGGGATTGGTTTAGTGACCGAAGACCGAGCAGAAAATGTGCTTCGTGTCCTGTCGGTTCGCGATAACCTTTCGTTAGCCTCTTTGAAACGGTGGTCCTGGTTGGGGTGGATGAATACGGGACTTGAACGAGCGCAGGCTGCAAAGCTCGTTCAATCTCTTAACATCAAAGCGGCAGGTATTGGTGTACCTGCGGAATCACTGAGCGGTGGCAATCAACAAAAAGTCGTATTAGGTCGCTGGATTGCCGCTGGCACAAAATTGCTTGTTTTAGTGGACCCAACAGCGGGGGTAGATGTAGGGGCTCGAGCTGAAATCTACAGGCTGCTAAGAAAAATAGCCGATGACGGACGGAGCATCCTTATTGCTACTAGTGATATGTCTGAAGCACTTGGACTGGCTGATCGAGTCTATGCGTTCTATAAGGGTACAGTAGCTGGTGTGTTTACAAGACACGACAGGCACGAGGCTCAAGTACTTGCCGCCATTACTGGTCATAATGTGGAACGAATGGATAGTGCAAAGAATCTGGCAAACCGAGATATTGTCGGAGTGGTCAAGACACAACAGCCATTTAAAGAAACCAAATTAAACCAGACAACAACTGGCAGTTCAAATTCTGTTGATCGAAAAGTGAAACGAAATAAATGGTTGGTATCGCGTGAAAGTGCCCCAGTGATGCTCATGCTCGCCATTTTTGTAATCGCAATGTTGTTGGTTCCCAACTTTGGTAGTAGTGGCAATCTTCGAAATGTGCTGGTTCAAGCCGTGCCTTTGTTGCTCACCGCTGTTGGTCAGACTCTAGTCATTGTCACTGCGGGAATTGATTTATCTATTGGTGAAACTGTAACGCTTTCTACGATCCTCGCTTCTTCGTTGATGGGGCTGGATCATGTTGGAATACCGCTTGCAATTATTACATGTCTGCTGGCTGGAGCCATGATTGGGGTTGCCAATGCTGTCATGATTGGACGGCTCAATCTACCACCTTTTTTAGCAACTCTAGCCTCAATGTTTTGCCTCCAAGGATTAAATCTTTACCTACGACCTGTACCAGGTGGTTTTGTACCACTCGAATTCCGCACCATTTCCACTGCGCATGTGGGCCCAATACCACTCGTTCCCGTGATTATCGTGCTTCTAATGACCGCGATTGCCTTCCATTTCTTTCACACTAGGTTTGGATTGCAGGCTCATGCTGTTGGAGCAGACGAAATACGGGCAAGACTCTCTGGTGTGTCTATTCGTCGAGTAAAACTTTTAGTGTATGTTTTTTCTGGTGTTTTGGCGAGCGTTGCAGGGCTTTTCTTGGCAGCTCGTACAGGTTCCGGCGATCCTCATATTGGAAGCACCTATATGTTCGATAGTATTACCGCTACCGTACTTGGTGGTGCTAGTTTGTTGGGAGGCTTGGGTACTCTATGGGGAGCACTTGCCAGTGGTTTCGTATTGGCGATGCTCGCTAATATTCTCAATCTTCTTGGTGTTATCACTTACTGGCAGTGGATCATTCGCGGAGCTATCCTTGTTTTGGCAGTTGCCGCTTATTCAATGGTGGATGAGCGTGAAAATGGAATTGCCACGTTTATGAAGCAGTTGCTTCGACAGTTTCAGCGCTCCGCTCGGGAATCGGCATCTCAACATCAATAGAACTCAGGAGTTTTCATGGGTTACATTTTGACAATTGACAAAGGCACAACTGTAATAAAGAGTGTGTTGTTCGATGAGAATGGTGGAGAGTATGCTATTGCACGACGTGATGAGACAACACAGCATCCTAAGCCAGGCTGGCATGAGGAAGATTTAGAAAGTGCTTGGGCCTTAACGGCTGAAATGATTCAAGATGTAATCTCTTCTTCAGGGGTTGCCCCTGAAGAGATCTTGGCTGTGGGAGTAACTACTCACATGGGGGGGCTTATTCTTTTAGATGATGCAATGCAGCCCGTCTACAATAATGTATTGTGGGATGACAGCCGTGCGACAGGGATCATTGACGAATGGGCAGTATCTGGTGTTCTTGATAAGCTAGTCAACGAAGGTGGACAGGCAATGCTTGCAGGTCTGACCGTTCCCCTCATCCGCTGGTTTGAAAGAAATGAGCCGAATGTTCTCAAGCGCGCAACCAAACTTTGTAATACTAAGGATTACATCGTCTTGCGCCTGACAGGCTCACTTGGTACTGACGAGTCGGATGCCGGCTGGATGCCATCTAATGTCAGAGAAAGGGCTTACTCGTCCGATATCTGGACACTTGCAGGAGTAGAACAATATGCTCACCTCTTTCCACCGATTCGTAAGTCGAATGAAGTGGTGGGAGGTGTACTTCCGGAAATTGCCCGCCGATTAGGGCTTCGGGAGGCACACCAGTCATTGCCGGTATTGGAGATGCCAACGCCAGCACTATTGGCGTTGGCGTATTCCGCCCTGGTCAAGGAGTCAGCATCGTCGGAACCAGTCTGCTTAACAATATCGTCACGCGGCAACCATTACTGGAACCAACCGGCTTGGGTTTCGTGATCCCTACAGTAAATGACTACTGGATGCGCATGCTCCCAAACACAGGTGGCGGCTCAATCAATTTGCGCTGGCTAGTAGACCTAGCGTATCGAGATTTACCAAACCCATATGAGGTACTTGATGCCGAAGCTGGAGGTGTCGATCCTGGAGCGTTGGGCGTTTTTTATCATCCGTATATTAGTAATGCAGGAGTGGTAGCGCCGTTTTATCATTTGGGTGCTAGGGCACAATTCACCGGATTGCATTCTGAAGTGGGTCGGGCCGAATTGGCTCGGGCTGTAATCGAGGGCCTAGCATTCTCAATTCGGGATTGCTTTGAAGCCTGTCCAGAGGCGCTGTCGGAACTGAGACTTTCTGGTGGTGCGGCGCGCAGTGCTGTATTGTGTCAAACTGTTGCTGATGTCTTGAATAAACCAGTAATCTTGACAACTGGAGAGGAATCAGCGGCCAGAGGTGTGGCAATTGTAGCTGCCACAGGTATCGCGTTATTCAAAAGTATGGACGAGGCAACCGAGCGCTTTATCCAGATACGGCGAGTTTACGAACCTAATCTTTCAAGCAATGAGGCGTACAGAGAACGTTTCGAGCTTTTCCAGCAAATTCGCGAATCGATGATGTCCATCTGGACCGCGCGTCAGAAGTTCGAGAGGGTAAGTTGAGCAGCCTGAAATAATCTCCCAGGCAATTAATAGGACGACTATTAGAGACAAGATAAGTCGAAAAGGTAGACGATAGTGATTGAAAACAGCAAGTTATATACACAGGAATGCCCCGTTCTATGGGATGTGGATGTGCTCGTCATTGGTGGAGGTTCTGCTGGGGCAACCGCTGCGATCGCGGCAGCGAGGCAAGGTGCAGATGTAGCATTGGTTGACCGCGCTGCCTACCTTGGTGGCACAGGATCATCCGTACTGGACACATTTTACGGCTTCTATTGTCCAGGTGTCGGGCAACGCAAAGTTGTAGGTGGCATACCTGATGATGTTGTGAATCATTTGAATGATCAAGGGGCAGCAATCGAGCGCCCCAATACATATGGAGCAGGAACAGGTATTACATACGATCCGGAGCTACTAAAGGTGGTCTGGGAGGAACTCGCCAGTATAGCTGGTGTGCGCATCCTCCTGCACTCCTACTTCCTTGATGTCATTATGAAAGATGGCATAGTCCATGGGGCAGTGGTGGCAAATAAGTCTGGACTAAGACAAATATTGGCGAAGGTAGTTATCGATTCGTCTGGCGACGGTGATGTAGCCTTTCGGGCCGGAGGCGTTTTCGAAGACTGGCGTTCTGTCCCAGTACAGTCGCTCACTACTACCTTCCGACTAGGAAATGTGGACGTTGATCAGGCCCGCCAGGTGACGAAGAAGCAGCTATGGAGTCTTATGGCAGAGGCAGCCAGCAGCAATGAATATCATCTACCTAGATTAGAAGGCAGTGTGCATATAACACCCTACCCAGGAATTATGGCGACCAATATGGTGCGGATGCAACTTGAGGACCCAACCGATCCAATCCAGTTAAGTGCCGCGGAAATAGAGGGGCGCCGTCAAGCTCTTGAATATTATCGTTTTATGCGCGATCGGGTACCTGGATATAGACAATCGGTGCTACTGAACTTCAGCAGTTACTTGGGTGTACGTGAGAGCAGGCGCATCATTGGTGATTACTGGTTGACGCGCGAGGATGTCCTCAACGTACAAAAGTTTGCAGATGCTATTGCCATGTGTGGGGCACCAATTGAGGAGCATCATGCTGGCTCTGACACGCACTGGGAATATCTGCCAGAAGGTGCAGCCTACGATATCCCTTATCGTTGTTTGTTGCCAAAAGGAGTTGAAGGACTATTAGTAGCGGGCAGATGCCTCTCTGCCAGCCATGATGCACATGCATCCGTGCGGAGCATGGGACAGTGTATGGCAATGGGTCAGGCAGCAGGATTGGCTGCTGCTCAGGCTGCGTCTAAAGTGGTGTTGCCTCGCGAGATTAATGTGAAACGATTGCAGGCTGATCTTCTCCATCTTGGCGCCATATTAGATGTGGAAGCGGTGGAGAAATGAATAGTAGGCTGCGTGTAGCATTTCTGGGTGCCCGCCATCCACATATATTTCCACGGCTATCACTTTGTCTTCAATATCCAGATGTAGATATTACCGGTGTGTATGATAGCGATCCAAAACTTAGTGGGGCGGTCGCGCGTAATTACAATATTCCTGTTGCCAGCACTGTGGATGAGCTATTTCTAGGAAGTAATTGTGATCTAGTAATTATTGAAGGTCATGATCCGGAAAACCCTGGTTACGTCCGTCAAGCGTTGGGTCGAGCTCGAATGTTGTTGATCGAAAAACCAGGGGCGCCGAATCTAGTTGAAATGGAAGCAATGGTAAAGGAAATTGAACAGGCCGGTATTCATGCCCAACTCGGATATATGTATAACTATTCGCCTGTTATCGGTAAGGTAAAGACAATCTTGGCAAGCGGGGTGCTTGGGCATCTCACCTTGGCTCGCTTCCATGCAGGTGCGCCGGTGGGTGGGGCAGTTGAAATCTGGCAAAGCCTTCCTGAGGATATGGGAGGCGTGTTGTTCACTGATGGCTGCCATATGCTGGCGCTAATTGTGTGCTTGATTGGCCAGCCTTACGCAGTAACAGGGCGACTCCTAAAGATCTCTGATGGGCCGAAAGTAATCGCTGATATTTACAAGAATAATACTTTATCTGGGCTTGGTGCTCAGACACAAATGAGATTGGGTCAGCAGCTATACGAGGATGCGGGCGCAGCCATTTTAGAGTATCAGAATATGCTAGCTACGTTTGATGTGACCGGTTGGGAAGCACATAACTGGGTTGAGGCCTGGAGTATTGAGCTTTTTGGTACTGACGGAACCCTGCAAGTTTCACTTGTTCCACCCAGCTTTAGGTTGTGGGTCCGTCGTCCACATGAGAATTATGATAAAGGTTGGCACACCTGGCAAGGGGTGGACACAGCTGCTGGCTCCGGCGCATCGCTGGTCGTAGATGAAAACTATTTCAATGAAATGGCTGATATCCTCGGTAGGCTTCGTAGTAATGCTGCCCCAGACTACACTTCTCTTCGCGAAGGACTAGCAGTGGTGAAGATTTCGGATGCCATATACCAAAGTAGTTCAGCATCTACTTCATCCAGATTCAATCTATAAGCAACGGCTGTTGATTGGTCAATAAATAGCAATCAGCATAAATTTGTAAACTCCATTTAATGACAACAGAGATTCTATGAAAATTCGTACCGTTCTTGGCGATATCGCCCCATCTACACTCGGCAGGACCACATGTCATGAACACCTGCTCTGGAAGGTTCCCGAACCCTACGCCAGTGAAGATTCAGACCTTGGTTTTGATTCTATTTCGGCGGCCATTGCAGAACTCCAATATTTTAAAGAAGGGGGAGGCAACGCACTGGTTGAAATGACAACGGCTGAGATAGGTCGCTCTCCACTTGAGTTGTCTCAAATCTCTGGGGCCGCAGAAGTACATGTGATCGCCACTACAGGCCATCATAAGGATAAGTTCAGTGCGATGTCGCTTAACGGCAAGACAGTCAAAGAGATAACTTCAGGCATCATCGCGGATATCACTGAGGGCATGAACGGCACAACCATAAAAGCGGGCATAATCAAAGCCGCGACTAGTGAGAATAAAGCAACAGATATCGAGCGACGAGTTATTGAGGCAGTTGGTTTGGCACATCAGGCGACCAAAGCACCTGTTTCTACACATACTGAGGCAGGTACGTTTGCCCTTGAACAGGCGAAACTACTTATGCAAGCAGGCGTTCCAGCTGGACAGATGCTTATCGGTCACCTTGATCGTAATTTGCCTCGTGAAACATATTTTGAGATAGCCAATTTAGGCGTATACCTGGGCTTCGATCAGATTGGCAAGGCCAAATATTGGGCAGATACTGAACGTGTGACCGTGATTAGGGAATTAATCTCCGCCGGGTATGTTCAGCAAATTATGTTATCGGGCGATACTGCTCGTAAGTCATCTTGGCACTCATACAATCCACGGGTTAACGGGATTGCACATCTTCTTCGGGACTTTGTCCCATTACTTCAGGAAGCGGGTATCAGCGATGGAAATCTTTACATGATGTTGATCGAAAATCCGACAAAATTCCTGGCTTTTTAGGCTCATGATATGGCACCGTCTTTCTTTGACAGTATTTATGCCTTAGGTACGATTATGTTTGTTTGACGCCAAAAACATATCCAGTGCATATTCCTGTCCATTTCGTAAAACCTTGGTTCGACTTGTACGTATTGTTTTGGATGCGTCGGATAGCGGTCCCGATAAAAAACAGCCATTTATTGAACTCGCGACGCGTAACTAGTAGACAGGCATATTTCCAAGCGAAAAATGGCGTAAACAACAAAAAACCGACTTTTGGGGTCGGTTCTTTCGTCTCATACTTGGCGGTCCCGACGGGCTTCGAGTTTGCGACGCGTAACCACCACAACACTCGATGTATTCGACTATATTTCCGGATTATGGTACTAGCTATCGTATAGAAATTATCCTACGTTTAGGATGCCACAAATGTGGACTGTGATGCCCATTTCAGCAAGCATGGCAGCTTTTGCCGCTAATGCCTTATCGGCGAGGTCTGCGGATGTGGCATATGCTACCTGGATATGATTTGCCTTATGTCGACCCATTAATTGGTCACGGGTTACGCCATGCAAAATCGCACTCATAATCGGCCACTGGGGAGTAGTCGATTCCCAGCGAAACTTCATTTCCTCGGCTGGCAGGCTCACGACCGTGCCTCGCCCCATATCACAGTGAAGTTTTCTGTCCATGACGTATATTCGGCTCCAAACAATTTCTCCAGGTTTGCTCTCTCCCTTGATGGTGCCTCCGCCTTTGGGAAAGTACATTGCAGGTTGGCGTTCACTCACCGAACCAGCAAAACCATTAACCAGATGGGATGGGGGAACAGCTCCAGAAATTTCAAATACCCAGACAAAATTGTCAATTCCGTTACCGGAGTATTGTTGACCCCAGCGAATATCGTGTAGGGTAGTGGCAGGATCTAGGGTCATAGCCGTCCATACTCTGTTCGTTACCAGGGCATCCACAGCTGCGCATTCATCGACTTCATTGAAATGTGGCAATGCCTTGCCCGCGAAAAGTTCTTCACGAGTATCTGGATGAAATACTGGCGGACGGACAACATTATTTAATAATCCCTCAACAAGATCAGATGCTGGGGTCATATCTTTTAGCCCTTGCTGATACTGGATGCCAATGGCATCACAGCCGAAAAAATGTGCCATGCGTACGGCAGCAATGTACATTTTCAGTTGTTCCCTGATCTGACTGTCAGTTAACTCACGGGCTTCATCGGTACCCGTATTGAAGGTCATTCCTTTTTGATCAAGCCACATTCGTGCCTGATTGGCTTCTTCCTCGCTTACCGTGCGCATGGCTGCAATCAGGGCAGATTGGCTAAGGCGTTCCTTGTAAATCCCAGATGGATTCAAGAGTTCGTCATCAATAATGGCGTTATACATGCCCATACAACCTTCATCGAATATCCCAAGAATGGCCTTATTGTGTTTTAGATCCCGAGCAAGGGCAACGCCCAGCTCGGTTTCAGCCGCGGGAAGATTCTGAATATTCAAAGGATGGACGTGACTGGTCTCATGAATGATGTAGCCATCATAGATCCAACTTCGTATTCCTTGAAGGAAGAAATCGTCTTTGAAATCTTCACTCCAAATCGTACTGTATTTAACACCCATCTTGGTCAGGCTACCGTTTAGGTTCAGCATGCCAACCAGTCCTGGCCACTCCAATTTGCAACTGTCAAAATAGGACCGCGGTGTTCGCGCAGGCCGGCTAATACATGGTAACTGTATTGCCAGACGGCAACAGCAACAATCAACGGAGCATTTGTTGGAATAGATTTGAAAATATCCATCCCCATTCGTTGATTCCAAATAAAACCATGTTTCAAAGATTCATCATAGGGATGCGCCCGTTTAATGGTTAAGCCTTCCCTTGCAAATGCATCGCAGATTTGCCTCTCCATATCTGCCTGGGCAGGCCAGCAAACCTGGTTAGCGGAAAGGCGTAAATCGCCGCTTGCTACAAGGTACAATTCGTTAGGCGCAGACTTGAGTTGTGCCTTTGTTTGAGGAACCTGATAGGTTGACATGCTTGTTCTCCTTAAAAGATGTTTTCAATCATGAAGGGGGTTACGCCCTTTTTGAGAATGATATTGGTATAGGTTCTTGTTTCACCTGTCATAAGCACGGCAAATCCTTTGCGAGCCTTTTCATAAAAAGCAAACTGTTCAATCTTGATCATAGGGGACGTGTTTGGCTAGTGTATTGTATCAAGGGCAAAGGGCAGGACGGCATTCAATAACGGCAGAATTCCTAATCCGTCAACACGTATTACGTGAGAACGAACGCCTTCTCTCGGTACATGCGCGCTTCGGAAAACAGTTTTATAACCATGCGATGCAAGGTTGAAAGTTGAAAGAAGTTCTGGACTGACGAGATGTGAAACGCTGATTAACATTTGACCGCCATGGTAGAGCGTATTCTGGTTGGTTTACAAATATAGGTTGGTGTTGATTAATGAAACCGAATTGGAGTGTCAATAGTGATCGAAGTCTCGTCACCCAAGGGATACCCACAAGACTGGCGAATGATCAACTGGGTTTCCAGGCTTATCCGCTGTACTGGATTATCCGGCATTTGAATGCGCTCCAGCAGCAGCCGAGCAGCGACCCTGCCCGGCATGAATCGAAGAGGGTGGGTGTTCACTAACTCCATTTTCAGGAATAATCCATGAGACCTGAGGCAGGGTGCCATCTTTTAAAGAGGCAAGGAATTCGGTTGTCGGACGGATATGGCTGAGTTGATCATCCTCGTGAACAGTATCAAAATTTGGCAGCGGATTCATTACGCTGGGAACGTCTAATTTCAACGGTTGCTGGTCACAAAACATTTGGTCGTTGTGACAATCTGGTTCAATGCCCTCCGTCAGGAAATAGCCCCAAGTCACATCGTATTTATGTAATAGATAGGTTAGGTCTGTCCAGGGATAATCTTCCTGCGTACTGCCAGGGACCGGCTGAGGGGGATCGTCAATATCGCTGGAACAACTCATTGGGTCATCGGGATTCTTGCATTTTGCCGACCAACCCGAAACAAGGTAAAGATGGGAGGGTAAACTCCATGAGGCGCTTGACTCGAACATATGATCCTGCAGGACAAAGTTTTGGGCATAAGCCCAGTAGTTGGGAATTTCACGAGCATCATGCCAGCCCAGCGCGTCGGGACCTTGTTCACCGGAGGTACATCCGGGTGTGTTGGGATTTGCGCAATAGTTACGGCGCCCCTCGATCACTGATCTTACAAAGCCATCCATTTTGCCGCCATCGATGTTCCTGATCGCCGCATCTACTCCGTGCGGTCCGCCGTAATTGATGTCATTGGAATCGTGGAAAGGTTTGATACATTGCCCAGTGATTGGATCATTCGCGCAGACCGTAGGGATACCGTTTCGCATCGGGATTCCATCTGCACCCGGATAGGTGCCGAAGTAGTGATCGAAGGAGCGATTTTCCTGCATGATGATCACGATGTGTTTGATCTTTTCCCGCGCCATTGTCAATTGTGGTGAAACAACCATCGAATTTGACGGGATTGCCGGAGTACCATTTCCAATACAGGCAGCCAGAACTATGGTGATAACCAACAGATTCAAGAAGTTTCTTGTTTTATATTTCATGGTGCCTCCTGTTAAGAGGTGATACTGCCATCAGCAGTGGGTCGGACACCTGCATGATTTGCCACACTTGCGCCGCACGTGATTTTTGAATTGCTTGGCAATTCATGGCAAATCATGCAGGTGAGCAAATCACACGCAGGTATAAATCTAGCAAATCATGTGGTGTTGCCGATCTGATTTACGCAGCATCATGCTTACACTCAGATCTTATGTGATGAAAGTATTCTAGCGGATCAATCACAGAATGTCTTTAAGAGAAACTCAGGGTTACTTTATGGTGACCTTAACAGGTAAAATATGTCATCTGGGGGGACTGGATTACAAAAAACATATTGAAAAGTAGTTTCTACTGGACAGGTCAGAAGGTTCTGCTTAATCAAAATGGGAGACCTTTATGGCAAAACATATCCTGCTTGTCGATGATGATGCACTATTCAGGCGAAGCTTGGCGTTTAATCTGGAGCAGGCCGGCTATCACGCCAGCAGCGCCGCCAGTGCAGAAGAAGCTTTGATGTCCGCACGGGTTAATCCACCTGACCTGGTGTTGCTAGACATTAATCTGCCGGGGATGGATGGGCTGGATGCCCTGCGCATTTTTCAAAACCAGTTGCATATCCCGGTCATCTTCCTGACAGCCCGCCACCGCGAGCTCGAAGAAGCATTAGGGATGGAACTGGGCGCAGATGACTATGTCACGAAGCCCTTCAACTTCGATGTTCTGGTAGGGCATATCAAAGCAGTCTTGCGCCGCACGGCGCCTCTTGAAGCCGCGCGTACCACTTCTGAAGTCATTACGGTGGGGGATCTGATGATCGATCCGGCAGCCCATACCGTGACGCGAGCCGGAGAGCTGATCGAGCTAACGCCCCGAGAATTTGACTTGCTTCGCGCACTGGCCGTAGAGGCTGGTCACGTCCTGACAGTTGACGATCTCCTGTCACGCGTCTGGGGAGCCGAATTCGTAGGCCAGCCGCAAGTCGTCTACGTTCATATTCGGGGGCTTCGGGAAAAGGTCGAGAAAGACTCCAATCACCCACGGAAAATTCTCACTGTGCGCGGTGTGGGATATAAGCTGGAGGCAGGCGATTAGAGCCTAATTGCCCGGCCTGTCCGCCCGCAAGCATGCAAAAGAAGCCGATGAGAAGTATGTCTTTATGATGCACTTCTTACCGACTTCTTTTAACAAAACAACGCTAAAACCTAACCATTCATCTATTTTGGAAGGCAAGCACCTTTTGGCGTCTTAAACATTCCTTTAACTAAGCTTTAACCGTTCATAAAGACAGGGCAGCCGTCA
>DASWEH010000393.1:0-5049 GCA_036394895.1 Anaerolineales bacterium | reverse complement strand
AGAAAGAGAGCAATCATGAAGAAAAAAGGTGCAGAAATTGTCTGGGAGTGTTTGACCCGTGAAGGGGTAGAAGTGGTGTTTGGTTATCCGGGGGGCGCGAATATGCCGATCTATGATGCAATGTTGAATTATCCTGTTCATCACGTTTTGGTGCGGCACGAGCAGGGCGCAGCCCACATGGCAGACGGATATGCGCGTGCGTCCGGAAAAGTTGGCGTGGCAATGGCGACCTCTGGTCCTGGTGCAACGAATCTAGTCACAGGCATTTGTACGGCCATGATGGATTCTGTTCCGGTCGTGTTCATTACAGGACAGGTCGCGGCGCATTTGATCGGTGGGGACGCGTTTCAAGAAACCGATGTGACTGGGATTACTCTGCCAATCACCAAGCACAACTATCTCGTCACGCGTGCAGATCAAATTGCCGAAACGATCCGCGAAGCATTTTACATTGCACGCAGCGGACGGCCTGGTCCTGTGTTGATTGACATCTGCAAGAACGCGCAGGTGGAGTCATGTGAGTTTATATATCCCGAAGCGGTGAAACTGCCGGGCTATGAACCCGTGACGCGCGCGCCTCGCAATCTGCTCGATCAAGCGGTTGCCTTAATTGAGAAGGCGAAGAAACCAATCATCCTTTGTGGTCATGGCGTGCTGATGTCGAAGGCTGAAGAGGAATTGATGCACTTTGCTGTGAAAACGCAAACGCCTGTCGCGAGCACGTTGTTAGGATTGGGGGCGTTTCCTGCGTCGCACCCGTTGAGTCTTGGCATGATGGGGATGCATGGCGAGGCGTACACGAACATGGCGATCCAAAATTCGGATCTGATCCTTGCCTTTGGTATGCGCTTCGACGATCGTGTGACTGGCACACTCAAAACGTATGCGCCGAAAGCCAAGAAGATTCACATTGAGATCGATTCTTCTGAAATTCATAAAAACGTTTTTGTGGATGTTCCACTCGTGGGTGACGTGAAGACGGTGGTAAGCGATCTGATTCCTTTAGTAGATGAATACGATCACGATGAGTGGCTGGAAGAAATAGGTGCTTGGAGAAATGAAGCTGACTCGCGCAGTATTATGAATTGGGAAGAGGACGGCAAGTTATATGTTGCACATCTCATTGCCGATATTTGGAAAGCAACGGGTGGCGGCGCGATTGTCACCACAGATGTAGGTCAGCACCAAATGTGGGCCGCGCAATACTATCAACTGGAAAAACCGAATCGCTGGCTCACCTCAGGCGGCGCGGGGACGATGGGCTTCGGTCTCCCTTCCGCTATTGGCGCGTGGTTTGCCGCGAAAGATCAGGAGATCTGGACAATCGCCGGTGATGGTGGATTCCAGATGACCGCTGCCGAATTGACGACTGCCGTGCAGGAGGGAGCAAATGTAAAGGTGGCCATCATGAACAATAACTTCCTCGGCATGGTGCGCCAATGGCAGGAGTTTTTCTTCGAGAAACGTTATTCTGCGGTCAATATGCTTACGCCCGATTTTGTGAAACTGGCTGAAGCGCATCACGTGCCGGGGAGGCTCGTGACCAAACGTGAAGAAGTCGCCGATGCCATCGAATGGGCGCGCAAGACGGAGGGTCCTGTGGTGTTGGAATTCCGCGTGGAGCAGGAAGATTCTGTCTATCCGATGGTGCCACAAGGCGCGGCCTTGCATGAAATGATTCGCAGACCTGTCAAAGAAAAAGCATAACGTCGTTGCGAGAATGTTAGCCCCAAGCAATGACGAAGGAGAAAAGTATGAATTACACCTTCATCGCATTAGTAGAAAACAAACCCGGAGTTCTAAACCGGGTGGCCTCACTGTTCCGCCGGCGTAATTTCAATATTGAATCGCTTGCCGTCGGGCGGACGGATAAGCCTGAAGTTTCGCGCATGACTATTGTGGTAGATTGCCCAAACGGTGATGTGGACGCGCACCGTATCGAAGCGAATCTATACAAACTGGTCAATGTGATCGATGTGCAGGATGTCACACATCAACCGTCGGTGACCCGTGATCTGGCTCTCATCAAGGTGCAGGTCGCACCGGAACGCCGCGCCGAAGTGAACGGGCTCGCCGAAATCTTTCGCGCTCGCATCGTGGACGTGGCTCCCGACTCCTTGATCGTGGAAATCACAGGTACCGAAGAAAAGATCGAAGGGATGATCGAGCTCCTCCGCCCGATCGGAATCGTGGAAATGGTGCGCACAGGACAAGTCTCGATGACGCGCGGAGTTAATGACGGTGTGCGCCGCGTCGCTGGGACGAATGGCAATCGCTATGAGGACGTGATGGAACTGGCGGAGATGGCGCCATGAAGATGTAGCCAGGTAAACAGGTACACAGGTATCCACACGGATAGCTTACCTGTCTTCTTGTATACGTGTGTACTTATCTACTTTCTTACATAATGCAACAGGAGAAATGAAATCATGGCAAAAATCAACTTTGGTGGTGTGGAAGAAGAAGTCGTAACACGTGAGGAGTTTCCACTTGAGAAGGCGCGCGAGGTGTTGAAGGACGAAGTCGTCGCGGTGCTCGGCTATGGTGTGCAGGGACCCGCGCAGGCGTTGAACATGCGCGATAACGGAGTCAAGGTGATTGTGGGTCAGCGTGTGGGAACTAAGAATTGGAACAAAGCCATTGAAGACGGCTGGGTTCCAGGGGAGAGTCTTTTCTCTGTGGAGGAGGCTGCCGAAAAAGGAACGGTCATCCAATATTTATTGTCAGATGCGGGTCAACGCTCCCAATGGCCCAAGATCGTCGAATGTTTGAATGAAGGCGACATGCTGTATTTTTCCCATGGCTTCTCAATCACATTCAAAGATGATACGGGTGTGATCCCGCCTCCACAAGTTGACGTGGCGCTTGTTGCACCGAAGGGATCGGGGCGCAGTGTCCGCACGAACTTTTTGGATGGCTCAGGAATTAACGCAAGTTTTGCTGTTCAACAGGATGCAACAGGTCGCGCCTATGAACGGACGGTTGCTCTAGGAATTGCGATTGGCGCCGGATATTTGTTCCCAACGACGTTTGAAAACGAAGTCTATTCTGATCTCACAGGAGAACGCGGTGTGCTAATGGGCGCGCTGGCGGGTGTGATGGAAGCCCAATATAACGTGTTGCGCAAACATGGACATTCCCCTTCAGAAGCATTCAACGAAACAGTGGAAGAACTCACTCAATCCTTAATTCGTCTGGTTGGTCAAAATGGCATGGATTGGATGTACGCCAATTGCTCCACGACTGCGCAACGTGGCGCGCTGGATTGGAAGGATAAGTTCCGTGATGCGGTCGCGCCGGTGTTCGATAATTTGTATCAAAGCGTGACTAGCGGGGTGGAAACGCGTATCGTTCTGGATAAGAACAGTGACCCACAGTATCGCGAGAAGTTGGATGAAGAGTTAAAAGCCATGCGTGAGTCCGAAATGTGGCAAGCTGGCGCGGCGGTGAGGTCACTACGCCCTGAAAATTGGAAGCAGTAGGTCACGTTTTAAACGTAACCTACAAATGAGGTAACTATGAATAATTACGTAAAAATCTTCGACACCACCTTACGCGACGGTGAACAATCTCCTGGCGCGACCATGACCTCTGCCGAAAAACTGGAACTGGCGCGGTCGCTGGCGCGTATGGGCGTGGATATTATCGAAGCCGGATTCCCTGCCGCCTCGCCTGATGATCTCGAAGCTGTCAGACGAATAGCAGTCGAAGTAGGCAGACCGGCTGTCGGTGAGCCGGATTCGAAAGTCCCGGTGATCACAGGGTTGGCGCGCGCGAATAAATCCGATATCGATAAAGCTTGGGAAGCGGTGCAGGAAGCCGCGAGGCCGCGTATCCACACATTCCTTGCGACGTCACCGATCCACATGAAACACAAACTCAAGATGGATCCGGAAGAAGTGATTCAGCGCGTTTCTGAAATGGTGGCATATGCGCGCTCTTTGTGTGAAGATGTCGAGTTCTCACCTGAAGATGCGGGACGTTCTGATCCCGAATTCTTGTATATTGTCTTGGCAGAAGCCATCAAATCCGGCGCGACCACCTTGAATATTCCCGACACGGTTGGATATACCACGCCTGATGAATACTTTGCCTTGATCGATGGCATTATCAAGAAGACGCCCGGTATGCACGAGGGCATTACGATCTCTGTCCATTGCCACGATGATCTTGGTATGGCAACCGCGAATACGCTGGCAGGAATCCGCGCGGGCGCACGGCAAGCCGAAGTGACGATCAATGGGATCGGTGAGCGCGCAGGCAATACCTCTCTGGAAGAAGTGGTGATGGCGTTGAAGACTCGCAAACCAATCTTCAATCTTGAGACAGGGATCGAAACGCAACAGATCTCACGGGTCAGCAAACTAGTCAGCAATTACACAGGGATAGTCGTCCAGCCAAATAAAGCGATTGTCGGTGCAAATGCATTCGCCCATGAAGCAGGCATTCATCAGGATGGCATGCTGAAGCACCAAACAACTTACGAAATCATGCGTCCTGAAGATGTGGGAGTCAATCAGACCAAACTTGTGATGGGTAAACATTCCGGCCGTCATGCATTACGCAACCGTCTCGCCGAGATGGGACACTCGCTCGATGAGGTTGAACTTGACAAGGCTTTCGCGCGTTTCAAGGAAGTGGCGGATCGCAAGAAGGTCATCGCGGATGCCGATCTCGAAGCCTTGATTGCGGATGAGTTCTATCGTCCGCGGGATGTCTATTATCTTGATGGAATGCAGGTCACGTGTGGAACAATGGGGATGCCAACCGCTACCATCCGTTTGAAGGGACCCGACGGCAAAGTTCATGTCCATGCTGCAATGGGTTCCGGGCCGGTGGACGCGGCCTACAAAGCGATTGATCAAATTATCAAAACCCCGAATACCTTACTTGAGTTCAATGTCCATGCGATTACGGAGGGGATTGATGCGCTTGGTGAAGTCACCGTTCGCATTCAATCGAAAGATGACGATATCAAGACCATGGATGCGCAAAAGGAGATTCCGTACACACGCGTCTTTGGCGGTCATGGCGCAGATACCGATATCA
>DASWEH010000392.1:0-5360 GCA_036394895.1 Anaerolineales bacterium | reverse complement strand
GAGGGGATGCTCCTTCCACTTCGTCAACCGCTTGAAAACGAGTCTTCAGGTGCTCCTTGCTTTTGGGGTCATTTATCTCAATATAGAATCCGCTTCCCTCCCAGGCGCGGATGAAGATCCAGGGTGAAGCTGCCCCTGGATCAAAGGCTTGGAAGTCACCTTCAATCGTTTGGCGGATGCCGGATGTGATGCGAAGAAAATCCTGTCCCTCAATGGGCTGGTTGTGGTTGGTCAACGAGAGCAATTCCTCTGCTTTTTCTCCGTAGCAGTCCACTCCGCTACCCAGCCAGATCGAATCCAGGGCTCTGTCACCTAATGCAACAATGAGGTCATATAAGTCGAGATTCTGATCCGGTTTCTCAGATGGCACCTCATTTGTTTTTTGCCTGTCATCTTGAAGGACACTTCTGCTGCTGATACCGTTTCGCTTGCCTACCTGCCATTGGCTCAGTTTCTGTTCAATCTCGTCCCTGGCACTGGGATTCTGGGATAGCGCAAGAAACTGACTGTAATCGGCGATTGCCTCGTCCCGGCGTCCAGCCGCCTCATTGGAAATCCCGCGCCAGTAATAGGCTGCTTCGTCACTTGGGGAAAGCTGGATGACCATGGAAAAGTCCTCAATGGCGCTCTCGAAATCGCCGAGTTGAAAATACGAAGTGCCGCGATTGAAATAGCCATACGGGTTGTTGGGAGCCAGGCGTATGCCTTCGGTCA
The DNA here is from genome assembly GCA_036394895.1 of Anaerolineales bacterium. Lineage (GTDB taxonomy): Bacteria > Chloroflexota > Anaerolineae > Anaerolineales > Villigracilaceae > Defluviilinea. The sequence goes on along the minus strand of DASWEH010000392.1, from coordinate 4,646 downwards.
AGCTGGCAATGGATTGCCGGAAATGCCCCGTGTTTCCAAAGGTAACACCGCGATTGATGTATACGTCCGGTAACTGCGGGTCGATGGCGACGGCCTGCTGGTAATCCTCCACTGCACGGTCGAATTGCCGGAGCTGTTCATACGCTACGCCTCGTAAGTGTAGGGTACTTGCATCGTCAGGTTGTATCTCCAGGGAAGAACTGTAGTCCGCAATTGCCTGTTCATAGTCCCAAAGGCGATAATATTCAGCTGCGCGTTCTTTGAACAGATTTGCTTGCCGAGGATTGGATTCGAGCAATCTGTTCAGGTCGAGGATTCGATGGGCTGGCTTGGCGATCCGATACATCTCAGCAGGTGCAGGGCTATAGTCTGTCAGCCGGTCTTGAGGGCTGGATTTTTGATGGGCCTCAATCAATTCCGGTTTCAGACCGATCGCGATGGTATATCCTGCAATCGCTTCACGCACATTTCCATGGCTGTAGAGAATGTTGGCCCGGAAATAGTGAGCCTCGGCATAGTTGGGGTCTATCTTTAGAGCGGCTTCGTAGCAGGACAGCGCGCGGTCATCTTCGCCCAATCGATGAAAAGCAACCCCCAAACTGGTATGAGCAATGACGTGCTCGGGGTCTTCTTCGACAGCTTTGGACAATTCATCTATAGCTTCGTGAACCTTTCCGCTTAAGCCCAACTCTATTCCCTGCGAAAAATGCGCATGTGCGTCTGTTTGCTTGGGGAGCGTACTATCCTTATGAAAAGGATTCACCAAACGCTGCGCGTGCGCTTGTGCGTGGGTTTGCTTTATGGGCGTAATTTCATCATCAACAGGACTCACCAAACGCTGCGCGTGCGCATGTGCGTCCATTGGCTCTACGGGCGTAGGATCCTCATGAACAGCATTCACCAAAGGTTGTGAATCGGTTTGTTTTACAGGCGGGGTATCCTCATGAACCGGAAGCGGCACCGGCAAGGGGATTTTAGGGAAAGAAGTTAACCAGGCTTCTTTAATAGCCTGTACTACTTTTTCCTTCAACCCTGGATTCTTGAACTCATATTTTTGCCAAAATGGATAATTCAGGAATACCGCTTTGTGGTTGCGCTTTATTTCAAGGTAAAAATCCATACGCTGGTAAAGATATGAGTTGGTGAGCAGGGTGAATTGTGCGACCGCGTTTTTCCCCTGCAAGCCAAACGTTTCAGGGATAAAGCCTTGAAATCCCTCTCCAAAATATGCTTCCAGGACCTTGATGTGACCGACGATGTGCCGGTTAAATTCCTCCAACTCCTCTGCTGGAATCCAGAATTCCTGGTGCTGAGAACTGCCAACCGTATGCTTTTCAAATTGACTGATGTATTCATCCTCCACCTTAAACTGGGTAACGTACCCTGCAGACTGTCCACTTTTAGCATTCCAGTCGGAAGCCGTTTGATGGGCATACTCTAGATCAAGAACAGGATAAAAAATTGGTTGTTGAGGCAGGCGCGCAGGGAAGGCCTTCATGCCACTGTCATAGATCAACTCCAATTCCTGCAAACCAACCGGGCGATAAAGAATCATGTTGTTATCGAATATGTCCTTCATCCAATTGTAAGATGTTTATCTCTCTTCCACCCGCTGCCTCAACTCTTCCTTGATATCCGGCGGCAGTTCGTTCCACGGCAGGTCGAGCAGCGCGGCTTGCAGTCCCCACAGCATGTTGAGCGTCACCTTGTCCAGGTACGCCGCCTTGACGCGCTTATACGTCTCCACCACGCCTAACTGCGCCACATCATCCAGGGTGTGGATGCCCACCGAGGCAAGCCATTGGCTGCTCTTTGGACCCATGTTTTTCATCCTCTCACCTCCATTTCCAAGCACCTTATTTTCTCACAAATACCAGGGGACACGAGATGTGGTAGAAAAAAGTGACAGTCGCCTGGCTTCCCTCGCTCCGTTCGGGAATCCTGCCCCTGTGGGAAGGTGACTGTCACTTCATGAGCCCGCGCAATTCAATCTTTTCTTGTTCTGTTGCAGTCTATTGAATTTAATATGAATTCTCTCTATAATGATCATAGACAATTTTCCGCATCAAATTGCCACAAGCCTGGCGAAAGGAGATGACGTATGACCGCCGCTTATGTCCTCATGCAATTGAGTGCAACGGACCCTCGAAAAGTCATGAAATCTATCAGAGCTGTCACAGGTGTCAAGCAAGCTCACCTTTTGGTTGGCCCGACAGATTGCATCGCTTATGTTGAAACAGATAGTCAGGAGTCACTTGCAGATACCATTGTTGCGCTTCGCAATGTGAAAGGTGTGGCTAGCACGGATACTCGCATTGCAGTAGCTTGACCTAACTCTTCTTACCAAAATAGCAGTTTCCCCGAGCGGAACCAGAGACCCTACGGCACAGACTGACTTTCGTAAGGCTGTGCCTGGCTTGCCTGGGGAGAGCCCGAGGCTAGCTGAGTACAAAAGTGACAGTCACCTGGTTTCCCTCTTTTCGTTCGGGAACCCTGCAGGAAGGTGACTGTCACTTCAAGAAACCCGCCGAAGGGACTTTACAGTCCCTTTACCGCCCGTCTGAGGAAACGCCCTATTGTGCCAGTTGGGTGCTGCCTTCGATATCTGCGAAGAGGAAGGTGACGGTTCCGGTGGGAACCCGATAGAGCGTATCGAAGAGTCACTCATCATTTTCACCCATCGCGAAATCGATTGCCTGCTCCATGTTCATGGACTGGCCCTCTGCCCAAAGCAAATTGAACGTTTTTTCATCCATACCGGCTCGCAGTCCTGCTAATTCCCTCTCATACTCGATACGTTCTTGGGGTGTCCTCGGCGAACTGCTGGCTTCGCGCAAAGCCTCTGCTGCGCTCATCAGTTTGACTGCCCGTTCTCCATGTTCCTGTGCTTTGGCGATAAATGCAAAGCATTCCAGTTGCTGCGCAACGGCTCCCCGATGACCGATCTCCTGCCACTCCTGAATCGTTTCGCGATACAAGGCAAGGGCTTCCTCAAAATTGCCGAGCTGCCGCGCGGCATGTGCCATTGCACTCTGGTGCGCAGTAGTACTAAGTTGATCTCCCATCTCCTTATGAAGATCCAGCATGCGATCTGCATGTTTTCGAGACTCAGCAAGATCGCCACGATAGAATGCCAGCCTGGCCAATATGCCCTCGGTTCTTACCGCCGCATCAAGGTCCACTGATCCTTGGGACAAGGCAAGACTTTCCTCCATATAGGACTGCAGTTGTTCTGCAGCATCTGGTCCATGAACTTCCATCGTTACATACGCGAGAGCTTGCAAAACATTGGCGAGTTCCTCTCTATATCCCAATTTTCGGCAGATGTGTTCGCTTTCGTGCAGAGAGTCGAATGCCAGCGTTATATCACCCAGAAAAGCAGACGAAAGCCCTAAAAAGCTGAGTGCATTTACCAATGTGAATTGGTCGTCCAATTGTCGCGCAAGGGCAACACCTTGTTTGGCTGCCATCTGCCCTGTGTGATGGTCTCCACGATTGACGGATAACACTGCCAGAACCGTGTATGCCTGGGCACGCGTTTGATCAATTTTGTCACGATCAAGTGATGATCCCTCTGCGCGGGTGATTGCAGCCTGACACCAGTTGCAGCCCTCGGTCAAGTAATTGTGTGACATCCAAAACAACGATAATAAGCGAACCATTTGCAGCGCGGTTTCGGGGTCGCTTTCCGGTGCCCAACCTAATGCCGACCGAAGATTATCGTGTTCCAGCTCAAGCCGATTTAACCATAGGAGTCTCTGCGGGGTGCCAAAATTTTCCTCGGCGCGCCTGCTATATTCCATGAAATGAGCCAGGTGACGATCCCGTGCATTCACTGCATCCCCTGATTCCAATAGTTTTTCCATTGCGTATTGCCGGATGGTCTCAAGATAGTGATAACGGGATTCGCCTTCCTTTTCTTCAACATTGACCAGCGATTTGTTGACCAATCCTGACAAACCATCCATCGCTTCCGTCTCGCCCGCAACGGATTCCGCGGCTTCAAAGGTCCAGCCTCCTGAAAAGACGGCGAGCCGGCGCAAGACGTCTTGCTCCGTTTCGTTAAGAGTGAGATAGCTCCAGTCAATCAAAGCCCGCAGGGTTTGCTGGCGCGGCAACGCGGTGCGGCTCCCGCCTGTCAGCAGTTTGAAGCGGTCGTCGAGCCGTTCCGCAATTTGTTGAGGCGTGAACAATTTGAGGCGCGCCGCAGCCAACTCGATCGCCAATGGAATGCCGTCCAGTCGTTCGCAGATTTGGGCCACATACGGAGCATTGTCTTTGTCAACGTAAATTGTGGATTTGCTTTTATGGCACGCTCGCTGAAAAGTCGCGTCGCTTCGTAACGCATAAGATCATGCGTTAGATTTCCAACGTCTCGAAGGTCTTCGAGGTCCTGAGGCAAAGATAACGAAGGCACGCGATAAACCGTTTCTCCATTGATTCCTAATGCCTCACGGCTCGACGTGATAATTTTCAAGTTCGGGCAGGCATGCAAGAAATGATCCGAGAGCTGGGCACAAGTTTCGATGAGGTGCTCGCAGTTATCCAGAATGAGCAGCAACTCTTTGGCGCGCCAATAATCCGTGACGGTGTCGATGAGCCGGGCGCCCTGGAGTTCATGGAGATGGAACGTGGAAGCGATGGTT
>DASWEH010000391.1:0-14609 GCA_036394895.1 Anaerolineales bacterium | reverse complement strand
TCGTCGGCCACAACGGAACTGTTAATCAGTTGGAAGGGGATGGCTTGATGGCAATTTTCGGCGCGCCGATCCACCACGATGCTCATCGTGAACATGCGGTACGCGCTGCGCTTGAAATGATCGAACTGCTCAAAGGCTTTAATATTGAACAGGCAGCCCAGAATAAAATCCCAATCAAGATTGGTATTGGCATCGCAACCGGCAGAGTCATCGCTGGTTATACGGGAACGCAGTACCGTGCCACCTATACTTGTGTTGGGGACACTGTAAATATTGCAGCGCGCATTGAAAAACACACAAAGGAAGCCCAACGCCCTATTATGATTGATCAATACACAAGCGAAGGGTTGCCAAACGATATTGAACTTGAAGCCCTGGGCCCAATGCTTTTCAAGGGGAAACAACAAGCAATCCATATTTTTGCGGTAAAAGGATGATGTCATTAAGGGCGGCTTTTCTTTTATAATCAAACCTATGAAGGCGAATCGTCCTATCGAGCGGAGTATTCCGCTCTTATTTTTGCTTGTCTCCATTGTTGCTTATGGCTTGCTGCTTCCGCTCACAGGTTTTTATTGGGATGATTGGCCTTTCGCTTGGATCGCAAAATTCCTCGGACCTCAGGAATTTATTCCTGCCTTTGCGGGAGTTCGCCCATTTTTAGGACCGATCTTTTTCGTGACAACGAGTCTGATTCCGCCAGTTCCCATTTACTGGCAGATTTTTGCTCTCATCATTCGCTTCATCTCTGGACTTTCAGCCTGGTTCGCGTTAAGTCAAATTTGGCCCCACTACAAGCGACAGACGCTGATTGCATCATTGCTCTTCCTTGTTTTTCCGGGTTATAGCCAGCATTGGGTCGCCTTCACGCATATCAACCAAGAATGGATTCCGTTTATTTTTTATCTGCTTTCGTTTGGTTTTACAGCGCGCGCGTTGCGCAACCCTAACAAATTCATATCTAACACTATTTATGCGCTTCTATTATTGATAGCAGGCGTTTTCCCCACGGAATATTTTGTTAGCCTTGAACCCTTACGCTTCCTTTTCATTTGGATAATCCTTTCAGAAGAAATCAATGGATTTTGGGATAGATTTGTCCAAACGTTGAAACGATGGTGGCCTTATCTGCTTATTTGGCTGTCGAACGCAGCTTGGCTGGTTTACTTCTACACAATAGGAGGCTATCAGTCCTATGAGGTTGAGGTCGTAAATGCGCCATTGACCCTCGTGCGTGTCTTTTCGGCAATCGGAGAAGCGATATGGAAAGCGGGGATTTATGTTTGGGCGCAAGTACTTGTGCTCGTTTCAAAATCAATCGCTGCTCCCACTAATCTTGTGACGTTGACATTGATTTTTGTCGCATTTATTCTTATTATTTTTTATCTTAGAAAACTTAACGTATCGGAAGAGGAAACAAAGACTTTTGCGTTTTCCGCAGCATTAATTGGGCTGATAGGAATATTGCTGGGGCGCGTCCCTTCCTTTGCAGCTGGATTGCCTCTCACACTTCAATCCAGTTATGACCGCTTCATGATTTCGATGATGCTTGGAGGAAGTCTTTTCATTACAGGATTACTCGAATTATTGATTCGAAATAACCAACTCAAAACGTATGTTTTTGCCCTCCTGATTGCTCTCGGAATTGGACAGCAGTTTTTCAACGCAAATATCTTCCGCCGAGATTGGGCAAAACAACAAGAAATCTACTGGCAGTTGGCATGGCGCATCCCTGCCATGAAGCCGAATACCGCACTTCTCACGGATCAATTGCCGATCGATTACGAAACTGATCTTTCCTTCACTGCCCCCATCAATTGGATGTATGCGCCGAACTACAAGCGAAGCACGCCGCAGAGCGGCAGTGTGGATGAACGAAGTAATTTACCTTATGCCCTGTTTTACACGGAAAAGCGACTGGGCGGAGCGTCATTGCCATCTCTTGAACCAAATACGAAAATCAGCTTGCCCATCAGAAGAGTAGGCTTCAATGGTTCGACGTCACAGGCGCTGGTAATTTACATGCCTCGAAATGGTTGCCTGCGAGTATTGGATGCCGCGCGTGGGGATGACATCACGTATGGACGACAATCGCGTTTTTTAGTAAATGCGATTCCACTTTCCGACCCTTCAAATATTATTTTAAATTCCGATCGAATTGTAAAGTTACCTTTTCTATCAGAGCCTGAGCATACTTGGTGTTATTACTTTGCAAAAGCAGAGTTGGCTTATCAGCAGAGGGATTGGAAGAAAGTAATTGATCTTATTGATGAAGCGAAGTCGCTCGGATATAAACCTGAAGACCAATTCGAATGGTTAATCTATATTGAAGCGCAAGCGTTGACGGACAATATTGAAGCTGCAGAAAAATTGTCAAACGATACATTCAAACAAGATAATGGCATCCGAAAAGGATTGTGTGAAGTTTGGAAACGGGTGCAGGCTCAAGGTCATGTAGAAGGCGATGATACGCGCGTAAATCAAATGCTATCTGATTTTCAATGCACGCAATGATATCCCTCTAATTTCCCATTCCATCGCTTGACGCGCTAAATGGGATGTGCTACTATCATCAAAACTTTTGCTCGAGAATGAGGAGATGCATATGGCCAGTATGAAAAGAGGCGCGGTGGTTGCCTCCACTCTGATGCTGATTGCAGTGATCGCTTCTGCATGTAATCAGCCATATTCCCAAGCACCAAGTGTCACCAATACGCCGATTAATCCAACCAGTTTATTTGCTACACCCATTGGCGAAACGCCCGAAATCACCATGAGTGATATTGCCAATTTTGGGACAAGCACAGCCTTAGCACAAACTGGAACCCCTCTTGTAGTGGAAACTCAAACCCTATCCGTAGGTGTTGCAACACAGGACTTGTCTGCAACAGCTACACCACTTGTTTCTACCAATCCGGCCTTCACTTCGACTGCGACTCTCGCTGTGAGTGGCACACAAAGTGGTACATTACCTACCTCGGCGCCCGTGGGTACACGTCCGACAAGTTATCTTTTGCATAAAGGTGAATTTCCTTATTGTCTCGCGCGCCGCTTTGATGTTGACCCTGATGCATTGCTAAGCCTCAATGGCCTTTCAAGTGGGAATATATACTATCCCAGTCTTACGTTGAAGATTCCACAGAGTGGAAGTTTCCCTGGCACCCGAGCCTTACGAAACCATCCAGCCACATACACAGTGAGTTCATCGGATGAAACAATCTACGGGATTGCCTGCCTCTTTGGAGATGTTGATCCCGCCGCGATTGCCACAGCCAACAACATTTCTGCTGATGCTGCACTAACTGCTGGTAAGCAATTAAGCATCCCTTAGGAATTAATTCTTGAAGAAAAAAGAAAAGCTCAGGCGTTTGCCTGGGCTTTTGTCTTATAATAGATTGACAATATCTTAAGCGAGGAATTTCTCATGCCATTTGAATTGATCAGATCAGAAACGTTAGTGCAGGGACGGGCATTCAAGGTCAAGCGTGATTATCTCAAAACTCCCAATGGAGATGAAACCAAACTTGAAATCATTGAGCATGGCGGTTCCGTAGTACTTGTTCCCATTGATGATGATGGAAATTTGCTCTTGGTCCGTCAATATCGCCACGCAGCTGAACAGGATCTGCTTGAGCTCCCTGCGGGCACACGTGATGACGACGAGCCGTTTGAAGAATGCGCGGCCCGCGAGATCCGCGAAGAGACCGGCATGGAGGCGAGCAAATTGCAAAGATTGGGAGATTTCTATCTCGCGCCCGGATATTCCACTGAATTTATGGCTGTGTTTCTGGCAACTGGATTGAGTGATAATCCACTGGATGCAGATATTGACGAGTTTTTGCAGGTGGAAAAAATCCCGCTGAAGAAAGCGGCTGAACTGTTTCAAAGCGGAGAAGTACTGGATGCCAAGTCATTAGCGGCCTGGCTGTTGGCAAAACCTCACCTGGAGAAATACCTTGACTAAGTCAATGATGATTCTCATTGCTGGACCCTATCGTTCCGGTACCGGTGATGATCCTCAAAAGATGGCCGCGAATGTAGAACTTATGGAATCCTTTGCCCTGCCTATTTTCCGATTGGGGCATATTCCCGTTTTGGGTGAATGGTTTGCGCTTCCTTTATTACATCTGGCAGGCTCGAAACAGGTTGGCGATGAAGCTTTCAATGAGATCTTCCATCCCATTGCGGAACGCCTATTGGGAAAATGCGATGCCGTACTAAGAGTTGGAGGAGCATCCACAGGTGCTGATCTTATGGTTGAAGTGGCGCGGAGGAATAATTTACAAATTTACACAGAACCCGAGCAAATTCCACCTGCATAACAAAAGTGAAAAGTGATGAAAACAGGAGCGAGTTCGCTCCTGTTTTTCATTTCTACCAATTTTGTCCGAAATATGACAACAGGCACGGGGAATTAAGTCATTCATAACTAACTCCCACAGGTCAACGGGGATAAACTTGTAAGGATAGAGAAATACACAGGTTTTATTCCTGTTAATAAGGAGTAAGTATGAAAAAACCAGTAATCATGATAGATGGCAATGAAGCCACAGCGTCGGTAGCTCATCGGTTAAGTGAGGTGATCGCAATTTACCCGATCACCCCCTCCTCCGGCATGGGCGAGTTTGCCGACGAATGGTCAGCAAAAGGGAAACCCAATCTTTGGGGCACCATTCCTCTGGTTGTAGAAATGCAATCGGAAGGTGGCGCGGCAGGAGCTGTGCACGGCGCCCTCCAAACAGGCGCACTGACGACCACCTTCACCGCCTCGCAGGGTCTGCTGTTGATGATTCCGAATATGTACAAAATCGCCGGTGAACTCACTAGCACAGTATTTCATGTGGCAGCCCGCGCGATCGCTGCCCATGCCCTTTCCATTTACGGCGATCATCAGGATGTGATGGCTGTCCGCCAGACAGGTTGGGCACTGCTTTCCTCTGGTAACGTGCAAGAGGCGCATGATTTCGCCGCCATCGCCCAGATGGCAACGCTCAAATCGCGTGTGCCTTTCCTGCATTTCTTTGATGGATTCCGTACATCACATGAAGTAACAAAGATTGTCCAGCTTACAAATGAAGAACTACGGTCGCTTCTGGATGAAGAGCTGGTCCGCGCTCATCGGGCGCGTGCTTTGTCTCCAGATCATCCCGTTTTACGCGGCTCCGCTCAGAATCCGGATGTTTACTTCCAAATGCGCGAGGCTGTCAATCCGTTCTATAAGGCAACTCCCGGCATTGTCCAGGAGGCTATGGACAAATTTGCCCAAGTCACTGGGCGTCAGTACAACCTGTTCGATTACATTGGTCATCCCGAGGCGGAGCGAGTGATAGTAATCATGGGATCCGGTGCTGAGACAGCCGCAGAGACAGTCAAATATCTGGCTGAGCGAGGCGAAAAAGTTGGCGCGGTATGTGTAAGACTGTATCGTCCCTTCTCACTGGAGCATTTCGGCGACGCATTACCAAAAAGTGTAAACTCCATCTCCGTGCTTGACCGTACAAAAGAACCAGGCACTTCCGGAGAGCCGCTTTATCTTGATATCATAAATGCGCTTGTTGAAGGAAATCGCCCTGGTATAAAAGTCATCGGTGGACGTTACGGACTTTCATCGAAAGAGTTCACGCCGGCAATGGTCAAAGCCACGCTGGATGAATTGAACAAACCCGAACCTAAGAATCACTTCACTGTGGGCATCAATGATGATGTCGCCTTTACCAGCCTGGAAGTGGATGAATCCTTCAAAATTGAGCCTGAAGAGACCATCCGTTGCGTCTTCTTCGGTCTTGGTTCAGACGGCACAGTCGGCGCAAACAAAAACTCAATCAAGATTATCGGCGAAGAAACCGATAACTTCGCCCAAGGTTACTTCTATTACGACTCGAAGAAGTCCGGCACCGTGACGATGTCGCACCTGCGCTTCGGCTCGAAGCCCATCCGCGCACCGTATCTCATCGAGATGAATGAGGCGAACTTTGTTGCTTGCCATCAGTACAGCTTCCTTGAACGTGTAGATATGCTCAAGTATGCCAAACCAGGTGGTATTTTCCTTCTGAACAGCTTGTATGGCCCGAATGAAATTTGGGATCAGCTACCATGCGAAGTTCAGGAGGATATCCTTAGGAAAAATCTCAAGTTCTATGTGATCAACGGCTATGAAGTCGCGGAAAAAACAGGCATGGGCGGACGCATGAATACCATCATGCAGACAGCTTTCTTCGCCATTAGTGGCATCCTGCCACGTGAATCTGCAATTGCAGAAATCAAACATGCCATTGAAAAGACGTATGGCAAGCGCGGCGAAGCCGTTGTCAAGAAAAACTTTGAGGCAGTAGATCGCACACTTGAGAATCTTTATGAAGTCAAAGTTCCAGCGTCGATCACTTCCAAGACCACGCGCCGACAATCGGTCCCGAGAGAAGCACCGGAATTCGTCCGCAATGTGCTTGGGGAGATTATCGGCTCCAATGGCGATAACATCCCTGTCTCTGCCTTCCCCGTTGATGGTACCTTCCCAACTGGAACCACGCAATGGGAGAAGCGCAATATCGCTTTGGAAATCCCGGTGTGGGTACCCGATCTGTGTATCCAGTGTGGCAAATGCGTTATGGTCTGCCCACATGCAGTGATACGTCACAAAGTTTTTGATGAGAACTTGCTTGCCAATGCACCTGAAACCTTCAAATCTATGCCGTCGAAGTTCAAAGAGTTTTCACAGGGCATGGCATATAGCGTCCAGATTGCTCCTGAGGACTGCACAGGTTGTACATTGTGTGTTGAGGTATGCCCTGTGAAGGATAAGACCCAAGTTGGACGCAAGGCAATCAACATGGCTGCACAACCGCCATTGCGTGAAGCTGAAGCGAAGAACTGGGACTTCTTCATGGAAATCCCAGATCTCGATCGCAAGTTGATCAATCCCTCGACGATCAAGAATTCGCAACTGCTCCGTCCTCTGTTCGAGTTCAGTGGCGCGTGCGCAGGCTGCGGCGAGACACCCTATGTGAAACTGGTCTCTCAGTTATTTGGTGACCGCTCAATCATTGCCAATGCGACAGGTTGTTCATCCATTTACGGCGGCAACCTCCCCACAACTCCATGGGCTGTAGATGCCAAGGGACGGGGACCAGCCTGGTCAAATTCACTCTTTGAAGACAACGCTGAATTCGGTCTTGGCATGCGATTGACAATTGACAAGCAAGGTGAGTATGCACGCGAATTACTGGCTTCATTTGAGAAAGAACTTGGTAAGGAGTTTGTGGATGCAATTCTAAATGCCGATCAGTCTAATGAAGCAGGCATTGAAGCGCAGCGTGAACGTGTCAAAGAAGTGAAGAGCAAGCTTGCTGAATCAAGTGAATCCCGCGCAAAGGACCTCCTCAGCCTTGCAGATAGTCTCGTCAAGAAATCCGTCTGGATCATCGGCGGTGATGGCTGGGCATACGATATTGGTTACGGTGGTCTTGACCATGTCCTTGCCAGTGGGCGCAATGTGAATATCCTTGTGCTGGATACGGAAGTGTATTCCAACACGGGTGGTCAGGCGAGCAAATCCACACCCCGTGCAGCAGTCGCCAAATTCGCAATGGCCGGCAAGGGATTGCCCAAAAAGGATCTTGGTCTGATTGCAATGTCATATGGCTATGTGTATGTTGCACGCGTGGCGATGGGTGCCAACGACCAGCAGACTCTACGCGCTCTGCTCGAAGCTGAATCCTATGATGGACCATCCCTCATTATTGCATACAGTCCATGTATCGCACACGGCTACGATATGGCAAAAAGTCTCGAACAGGCAAAACTTGCGGTGCAGTCTGGTCACTGGCCCATGTATCGCTACGATCCGCGCCTGGCAGCCCAGGGACAGAATCCGCTAATTATCGAGTCCAAAGAACCAAGCATCCCGATTTCACAATATGCTTATAACGAAACGCGCTATAAGATGCTCACTCAGATGGATGAAGCACGCGCCGAAGAACTGATGCGTGAAGCCCAGCATGATGCCAAATCCCGCTGGACTCTCTACCAGCAACTGGCTGCGATGCATTATGGAAATGGAAACGGGAAGAAAGAATAACTAGTTTCTAGTGGAAAGTCTTGCGAAGGCTGCCCGTAGGGCGCTTTGCAAGGCTTTTCTAAAAACCAACGAAGGAAAAGATATGACCGATCTTTCTACAACTTATCTTGGTCTGAACCTGAAAAACCCTCTCGTCGCCTCCGCCTCCCCTCTTTCAAAGAAGATCGACAAAGCACGCAAGCTGGAAGAAGCGGGCATCTCAGCCATCGTGATGTATTCTCTCTTTGAAGAGCAGATCATCCACGAAAGCCTCGAACTGGATCACTACTTGTCACGCGGCACAGACTCATTCCCTGAAGCTCTGTCCTATCTACCCGATGGCGGTTTATATGCTGTTAGCCCTGAAAAATACCTAAATCAAGTAGCTGGTTTGAAAAAGACTCTCGAAATCCCCGTGATTGGGAGTTTGAATGGTGTCTCAAAAGGTGGCTGGACTAACTATGCACGCAAAATCGAAGAGGCCGGCGCAGATGCTCTCGAACTTAATATGTATTATCTAGCCACTGATCCTGATTTATCATCCAGCGACATAGAAAATACACAAGTAGAATTGGTGGCAGAGGTAAAGTCCGCCATCACCATTCCGCTGGCAGTGAAGATCAGTCCTTTTGTAACCTCAATTCCGAACTTTGCGAAACGGCTTGTTGAAGCCGGTGCCGATGGACTCGTATTGTTCAATCGCTTCTATCAGCCTGATTTTGACCTCGAAGAACTAGAGGTCGTTCATAGCCTGGATTTAAGCACTTCAGCAGACCTACGTTTGCCTTTGCGGTGGACTTCCATATTATATGGAAAAGTCAATGCAGATATTGCGCTGACGAGTGGCATTCACACCTCCCAAGATGTTTTGAAAGCGATGATGGCAGGTGCGCAGGTCGCTATGATGGCATCAGCATTGCTCTGGGATGGTTCTACGAAACGCATTACTGAGATCCTTGATCATATTCAGACATGGATGCAAGAACATGAGTACCAATCAATCAGACAAATGCAGGGAAGCATGAGTCAAAAATCAGTGAAAGACCCAGCTGCATTTGAAAGAGCAAATTACATGAAGGTACTCAATTCCTTCAGAGATTTGCCCTAAGACTTTAATTCGCTGTTCAACTTAAACAGAAAAAGGCTCTCGAGAATCGAGGGCCTTTTATTTTTAAAAACAATATGGCAAATAGAATTATTCCTGTACAGGAGCAGGAGAATTTTTACGCTGACGGAACGTGATGCGAGCCCGTGTCAGATCATAAGGTGACATTTCCATTGCCACCCGGTCGCCCAGCAGAATCCGAATATAATGCTTGCGCATTCTACCGGAAAGATAGGCTAGCACTTCATGACCATTATCCAATTTCACGCGGAACTGAGTCCCGGGTAAGGCCTCAACAACCACACCTTCTGCTCGAATTTTATCTTCTTCTTTTGCCATATACACCTCTTACTTATTCAGTCTCTCTCGTAAACGTTCGTCGCTTAATACGACGAATCGCTTTCTTTTTCTCCATGCGGCGCTGTTCGCTCTTGGAAACGAACCAGCGTTTGCGGCGGACGGTGCTTAGCACTCCGCTCTTAACGACTTTCTTGCGAAAACGTTTGAGCAAAGAGTCCTGAGATTCGCCATTTCGTAAATTTACTGATGCCAAACCAAATCACCTCCATTCCGCATGGAAAGTACCGAGAAAAAAAATCGGCCGATATGCAGACTCGGCCGAGGAAGATTATTCAAAAAGAAGAAAGGACAAAATGATCAACGATCAATAAGAACGCTTCACACTCCTCTTTTGTAAAATCTGGACAAATACATGTCCATCAACCGAACTGCAATAAGAATTATACACGATTCATACTCAGATGAAAAGAGTATGAGAATGTTAAAAGAAAAGCCCCTTGGAGAGAGTATTATACCCCACCCTAGCTCGGCGCGTGACTTTGACGCCGCCAAGTATTTGGACCGAAGGTCTTCAACATTATTCCCAGGGAGAATTCTAGACCAATATTAACTCAACCTCAACTTCGGTCTACGCGAAGCGTGCAGCGCCTCTGCCAAATGCACCGCTTGTATTGCCTCACATCCCGCTAAATCCGCAATCGTACGCGCCAGTTTTACGCTTTGCGTGCGGTGACGCGCCCGCGCCGACAGATTGAGCTGGCTCATGCACAGCACGATGTCGCCGCCTACATCAAGCACCTATCTTCATTCGGCAGCTTACAGAACTGCGGGATCTCTTCCACGCGTATGTCGGCATTGCAAACAATATCAGATGATCCATTGTTCGAAAAACGTCGCGTCTGCATAACACGCGCGGCTTGGACACGAGCACGAATTGATGCAGAGGTCTCCCCTCTGCTCGGTCGCCACTCAACTTTTCGTAATCTATGCTGGGAACTTCGATATGTATATCAATCCTATCGAGGATAGGGCCTGATATACGTTTTTGATATTTGCTAACGATAGTAGACGCCTCCATCGTCTAGCGGCCCAGGACGGAGCCCTCTCAAGGCTCAAACAGGGGTTCGAGTCCCCTTGGGGGCATCAAAACTTGATACAACCGGTCACAATTCCGAAAACGTAGAGGAGTTTGTGGCTGGTTTGCGTTTTGAACAGAGGGGAAAGTTAGATCTGGTGCCAATCAACGATATCAAGTCGCACAATTAGAGCTAATGGTACGAATAATTCTGGCTTTTTGCCCACTCGTTCCCCAATATAGTGCAATATGACAATGATTACTCAAAGTCAAAAACCTAATTTTGCGGCGGTCGTCATGCTTGTCTCCTCTCACCAGTATTGCTCAGGGCTTTTGGCCGTGCGTAATCAGGAATTTCTCCATATATGACCACTGCCCAAGCCTCGGCCAATATCGCGTTCATCAAATATCTTTTGGCAAAACTCGATTGAACTAACCGCAAGGATGATCTTGGCCCAAAAGACCTTGGCGGACGGACTTTTTGCCCAGGTGTTTCCCAGTATTTAGCAAATCAATAAGTGCACGAAGGTCAAAATCCCGACCTCGGGTTCATCAAGTAGCCAGAAGGCAAACTCGGTCGAACTGACTGTAAGGTTCGTTTTGGGCGAAAGACCTCAAACCTTAAATGTGTCGCGGCGGATTCTCCTCAAAGATCCGCCGCGAACTTTTCAATAAATCACCCTCCGGTTTCCAGAGAGCTTCTACACACCTGGGGTGAATTTTTTGATCTCAGCTAATTTACTGCATTAGAACACTCTAGCGCGAGATGACTGTCGTTTCTTCAGTATCCATGTTATTGGCCTGATTTGGATCAGGTGACAAACTGCTGACCTGCACAGTGTTGGTGATAACACCTGCCTTTTTAGGCGTTACGACGATGGTCACGGTCCAGCTGGCGCCAACAGCAAGACTGAACCTTTCGCATGTAATGAACCCATCCACCTCGGTGCAGCTCCCATCAGGAACCATTACCGAGACAAAACGCACGTTCGCTGGAAGCGAGTCGGTCAATTGCACCGTGATTGCTGCGCCTGGACCATTGTTGGTGACAACCACGCTGTATGTCAGAGTCGCACCTTTGGCTACCGGGTCAGGCGAGTCAAATTTTGCCACCGAGAGGTCGGCAGGTGGACGGTCGTCGTGCACGAAAATGCCGCCGTTAGCGCCTGGAACAAGGTTATCGGAGCTTGATTCGAACGCAATGACCAGGGCATCAGCCGAAATCGACGGCCACTCGCTCTCCGAATTCCCTTGCTCACCGGCCGTGCTTTCGCTCACTCGAACGACCGTTCCGGTTTGGCGATCTTTCACGAAGATATCACGACGATTGTTGGTGTCTCCTGGGACGAGATTCGACGCGAGTGAGAAGAAGGTGACAAAACGGTCGCCCAAGGTGATATCGGGGTGCTCGCTGAGCAGGTTCGCTGGCTCACCCGTGCTGGTTGCGCTGATGCGCTCGAATACATGCGTCCCGGGAACTGTGCCGAGGATGTGCGACTCGTGATTTCCATCCCCGATCAGGTTGCCCGTGTTGGTTTGGAATACCACAAAACCACCAGCCGTGCTGACCTTCGGCAGAACACTGGTGCCATCGCCAGGATTGCCGGCCGCGTCTTCGCTGATCCGCATTGTCGTGCCCGTCAACAGGTCGCGCAAGTATACCTGGTGGCCGAATTGCAGCCCAGGAACGAGGTTATTTGCATCTGAGCTAAAAGCGACAAACCTGCCGTCGGGACTAATATCCGCTCGAATGCTCGAACTGTTTCCTGCTTCACCAGCATTGTTGACGCTGACGATCTCGGTCGTACCCTCTATGCGATTGTGAACGTAGATCTGGTTCACGAACAGGAAGGGATTGCCCCCGGGGACGAGATTCTGGGCATCTGACTGAAAAACAATCAAGCGGCCATCGGCGGTGATCGCCGGGCCCTCGCTGATCCCGTCTGCTTCCTCTCTAGTGCTGCTGACGCTGACGCACTCGGTCGTGCCTAGCAGGCGGTCGCGCACGAAAACGTCAGCTTGCTGGTTCCTGTCCCCGGAGACCAAGTTATCGGCCTGGGAGACGAAGGCGACGAATCGGCCGTCGGCGCTGATCGCGGGATAGGCTGCCACACCCACCAACCCGCTGTCATTGTTTCCCTGGCGTCCGCGGCTGTCCACGCTGACGCGCTCGGTAGTGTTGGTGAATCGATCGTGGACAAACGTGTCAAAGAAACCGTTCGTATCGCCGGGGACGAGGTTGTCGGCCAGCGACACGAAGACGATGAAGCGGCCATCGGCGCTGATTGCAGGCACGTCACTCTGGTGGTTCGCTCCGACGCCGTCGCTACTGACACTGACCCATTCTGTGACGCCAGGCAGATGGGCGAGCGCTGGCGTAGGACTTAGCAGTGCGATGACCACCAGGACGATGAGAATTGATTGAGCAATGCGTTCTGCACTGGAATATATGCTTATTTTATGTATACTCATTTTTAGCTCCTTATGATTGGTTTTCTTCCTTCCGACTTGTACTTTTGCCGCAATGAGATTTGATATACCACCCTTGGCACCCTGGACTGAATGTTATTAGGAAAGTCTCATAGACATCTCGTTATCCAACGAATGGGACTTCCTATATTAAATTGTTACGCTTTTAGTGCGCAATTGGATTTTTTACTCCCTGCGAAATTCGCGTTTCGCGGTGATCGTATCATTACCCTATGACACTGCACCGACGTACTTTTTTCTCAAGCGGCCAAGGTAAAACAAACCGCATGAGAGTCAAAGCAGGGCAAACCCAGCGGGACTGATCTGCACGATAAAAAGCCCATTTTATTCAGAGATACCTAAACGTATCGCGGCGGGTCTTTGAGAAGATCCGCCGCGAACTTTTTAATAATAAATCACCTTCCAGCTTGTGAAGAGCAGGCACGGCGAATATGTGTCGAATCCCATTGATCCGCACAGACTCAGCGCGAGGACACGTTCCTGGAGGCTGAACCGCCGAGGCTGCTGCGGACAGTGATATTCTGCGGGTTCGTGGACCAGGAGAAAGTGCCACGGAAGCTCCCTTTTTTCAATCTTTAGGCGATTTAGTCCTGCAAGCGCATGATCAGATCAGTCATGTTTTGGCGATCGTTTTTATCCTGGGTGCTTTGATGTTCTACTATGTGCTCTATCAATCAAAACTCATGCCACGCTGGTTATCCGGCTGGGGTCTTCGTGCAGCGATACCCTATTTCGTTTCCGGCGTTTTAGGTCTGTTCAGCCTCCCCGGTCCGATTGGGACCATCCCGATGGTTTTGGTTCTTCCAATGGCCGTGCAGGAAATGGTTCTGGCCGTATGGCTAATCGTCAAGGGATTCAATTCATCCCCAGTCAATTTCGGATCGTCCAAAGTTGCCGTAAGTGAAGCTTAAACGAACACATCCAGCTCAGAAAGGATTCTCAAATGAAAGCAGTTATTTATGAAAAATATGGTTCGCCTGATGTTCTTGAATACCAAGAGGTGAACAAACCCGCGCCGAAGGACAATGAAGTACTCATCAAAGTATACGCGACAACGGTAACAGTAGCGGACTTTAGAAGCCGAAGTTTCACAGTTCCTCTGGCGTTTTGGCTTCCGGCCCGTATCACACTTGGCTTGAGAAAACCGAAAAAACCGTCTGAATGCTGTGTTCATAGTCAACTCCTTTTACCAATATTGAGCACAGCCTATCATATAGGGCTGTATCGAAACATCCAGCGAAAGTCGAACTTCTAGTAGGAGTCCTGGAAGTTCCTTGCTCAATGGGCCGTAAGTGGCCGCAAACCTCAAGGTGGAATAGCCCTGACTAGCGGAGCTATTCCACCTTCCAGCGAAACCTGTTAACGTGTAACCATTGTCGTCTCAGTGTCCGTGTTATTGGCCTGGTTCGGATCGGGTTGCAGGCCAGTCACCTGGGCGGTGTTGGTGATAGTGCCGATGGTCATTGGCTTCACCACGATGGTCACGGTCGCGCTTGCGCCGGCGCCCAGCGTTCCCAGGTCGCAGGTAACGGTGGTGCCCACCTGCGCGCAGCTCCCGGTGGTCGACGTGGCCGAGACGAAGCGCACGC
>DASWEH010000390.1:0-2959 GCA_036394895.1 Anaerolineales bacterium | reverse complement strand
GGAGGCGCTGAAATGGGTCTCTGGCGGCAATGAATTCCGCGTCAATGAATCAAAGTGCGTTGCCGTTGGTGATGCAGTTTGTGAATTTGTCATTCAAAAAGAACCGATTGCCTAACAGGTGGAATTAACGTGGCAGACGCCAAATCCAAGATCCTGATTGTGGAAGACGATCTCGACGTAGCCGAAATGCTGAACGCCTATTTTCGCGTTCAAGGCTACGATGTGTTTACGGTCAACTGGGGCGAAGATGGGGTACGCGCAGCCCAGACAGTCCTGCCGGATCTCATGATCCTTGATATCCGCTTGCCAGATATCGATGGGTATGAGGTTGCCCGCCGCGTACGCACGGATCGCCGTACCAACGAGATCCCCATTATTTTCCTGACCGAAAAGCGTGAGCGGATCGACCGCTTGCAGGGGTTTGAAGTTGGTGCCGATGATTACATCACCAAACCATTCGACGTGCAGGAATTGCGCCTGCGCGTGCGCAATGCGTTGAAGCGAGTCAACCAGGGATCGCTCACCAATCCCGTTAGTGGATTGCCCGAAGGTCCCTTGGTGGAAGAACGCCTTTCGGATGTGATTCATAAAAGCGGATGGGCACTGCTGCATATTTGTATCAGCCATCTTGACACATTCCGGGAAGCCTATGGCTTTGTCGCCTCCGATGATGTGTTGCGTGCGATCAGTTTAATGATCCACAATACGATGAAGGAAAGTGGTTCAACCGATGATTTCCTCGGTCACATCAGCCCGACTGATTTTGTGGTGGTTCTTACCCCCACGGATCTCCCGGTTTTTCAGGAGCGTATTCGTTCCCGGCTCGAGCAATCCCTCGATTATTTCTATCCCATGAAAGACCGCGAGCAGGCTGCGAAACAACCAGATCGACTCGCGATCCAAATCTCTGAAGTTCCTTCTGTGTATGGGCGTTTCTCGAGCGTTGATCAGCTCAAGAAGGATCTCTTGAACAAAGTCTAATGCACATCACGGTCATATTGCCAACTTATAACGAAGCGGAGAACCTGCCAAAGCTGGTCTCCGCTTTATTATCGCTACCTCTCGATCTTAAGGTTCTCATCGTCGACGATCATAGTCCGGACGGCACAGGGGAGATTGCAGATGAATTATCAGCTCGCCATACTGACAAAGTAGCTGTCTTGCATCGGACGGGAAAGCTTGGATTGCGCTCTGCTTACATGGAAGGATTCCGAAAGGCATTCGATGGGGGGGCAAATGCTGTTGTTCAAATGGATGCAGACTTTTCTCATGACCCGGCGGTTCTGACGGAAATGGCGCGCCGCCTCGCTTCTTGCGACGTGGTGATCGGATCTCGTTATACAAAGGGCGGCTCCCTCGACGAGCGCTGGCCCGCATGGCGAAAAGCCCTTTCCGCGTTCGGCAATTTTTATGCGCGGACCATCCTCCGATTCCCTTTGCACGATGTGACAACCGGGTATCGCATGTGGCGATGCGAAGCTTTACAGAGGATGCCATTGGATCGCATTCGGTCAAATGGCTATATCTTCCTGGTTGAGATGGCATATATGGCTTACATGATGAGATTCAAAATCACAGAAGTTCCTATCCACTTTGCGGACCGGCGCTGGGGAAAATCGAAGATGTCTTTGAAAATTCAGCTCGAAGCCGCCGTGCGTATCTGGGATGTGTGGTGGCAGTATCGCGATCTTCGTAAGAAGAACCATCCACATGAAATAAAAGCTCAATAGCAAACCGTAAACATCACTTTACTATTTCACTTAGCGTTTGCCACTCCTCAATACTCAACGTCTCTGCGCGGCGCTGTGGATCGATGTTTGCCTGTGTAAGCAATTCTGATGCTTTAGTAGGGGAGATGTGCAAACCTGATGAAAGTGAATTGCGAAGAGTCTTTCGCTTTTGACTGAATCCCGCTTTGATCAGTTTAAAGAATGTCTCCAGCAAATCATCTTCAATCAATGGAGAAGGATAGATATCCACGACTAAGACAGCTGAATCAACTTTCGGCGCGGGAAAGAATGCATTTGCAGGGATATTTGTCGCGATCCGCGGCTGGCCATAAACTTGTACGCTCAACGCTAGCAGACTCATATCGCCCGGTTCGGCACAAATCCGCTGGGCGACTTCTTTTTGAACCGTCAATACAATGCGACGCGGCTTCGATTCGCTTTCCAGCAAATGACGAATGACGGCCGATGTGATGTAATAAGGAATGTTGGCGACAACGATGTAATCATGTTCAAGATTCAAGCTATTAGGAGAGAGTTTGAGAATATCTCCATGAATTAAACGGATATTTTGATAAGAGGAGAGGACTGCTTTCAATGGGGGCAACAGGTTCTCATCCAGTTCGACTGCAACGACCTCCTTGGCAGAGACCGCAAGATAGCGCGTCAGACTTCCGAGCCCGGGACCGATCTCCAAAACAGTATCTGTCGGCTGAATCTCTGCCGTGGAAACGATTTTTTCCAGCGCCAGTGGATCCTGCAAAAAATTCTGTCCAAGTCCTTTGTGAGCGCGCAGATCATAACGCTTGAGCAAAGCGGCAGCATTCAGTGGCGGAATTTCGTTCATGGACAAATTGTCCTCTCTTCTGTGCTGGCGGTTTGCGTGCTTGTCTCGCTTGGCCATGTGCCATTGTTGAACTGACTGATGTAATCGCGTAGGACCTGAAAGTCCACATCCCACACAAAAACATTTTTCTTGAACACGGGATCGTACTGGCGTGTCTGTTTGAAATGTTCCGAGGGGAACGTCGCGAAAACGATATTGCCCGATCGGATTTGTGTGCCGATGCAAGCCAGTTGGCCGAGTTGCTGTGGACTCAAGTCCGTTTGAATGGCACCCTGGAAGGATTGAATCAGCTCAGGAATTTTGGTGATGGTATTGGGGCTGGTGAGTTTGTCGCGCAACGCACATAGAACGCGGTTCTGGTTTTCGGCACGCGCAAAAACTCCTT
>DASWEH010000389.1:0-11187 GCA_036394895.1 Anaerolineales bacterium | reverse complement strand
CAGTATTCTTGCTCGTCTCGACGAGTTATTTAAGCAGCATAGAAAACAATTATTAGATGCCACGAAAAAAGTTGGGAGCGTTGAGAACACCGAGTTGCCTCTCAGCTTATCCCCTACCCTCAGCTTGTTCCAGTTTGTTGGACAAAATCATCTTTTCTTCAAAGCCATGCTGGGGAATCGGGGGTATGGTATATTCGCCAAGCCTGTCTACGATTATGTGTTTGCTCATGTACACGGTATATTCACCAGACCCCTCCACGATGATATGTTTGCTCATATGCACGAGTCTTTCAAAATATCGAAGTCACATGAGAAGTATGGTTCACTCGAATCCGAAATTGCGGCCCATTACTTTGTCAGCGCATTGATGGGCATATTGGTGTGGTGGGTTGAGACAGATATGCCTTGTACGGCCGAAGAAATCGACAGGCTTTTCAGACAACTGGCGATACCGAGCTTCGGACAAGTCTTGGCAGCAAATCACGGGACCTAAGCTTAAGAAGACGCATATCTGCATTACATACAATGTCTGAAGATCCATTATTTAAAAAACAGTTGCGCTCAATATCTCGTGCGGCTCGCACGCGTTTGCGAATCGATTCACTTGATTCTCCAACGCGATCCCGCTCAATTTTTCGTAATCAACTCTTGGGGCTTCGATGCGGCTGCGCCGTATCAATGCGATCAAGCAAGGGATCAGAAATTCGCTTTTGATATTTCGTCACCAGGGCAGGTGCACAAGTGTACGGCTTTTGTGAATCGCCATAATAGCCACAGGGGCAGGCACGTACACAATCGGACATATTTATCATATTCAATGGAATTGATGTAATGACTTTATGAGAACTAAAATTTTGTGGAAGTAGTCATTCCGCTATTTTTATTCGACATAGCTATTGAGTATTTAGATGTAAGTATTTCACATCTGCCAAGAGCAGTAAAGCTAGTCTTGTCGGGTCAGTAGATTTGAGTAGCCTGCATCAAGCTCCAACTATCATCCCTTCGACTCTACTTACCTGCACCTGCGCACGGTGCAGGTAGGGCAAGCTTGTTACCGGAAAACTGCCCTATTTGCCCCCCGTCCTGCAGCCGGTAAAACGAGCTGGATCTATCTGCGTTACAAACGATGTCAGGCGAAGAGCCGTTCTTCGATAGTCGATAACCGGGATTCATGAAACGGGTTTGCTGAATATTTCTAGCTGCCTGCACGCGTGCAACTTCTTGTACAGCTGAACAAGATAAGCCCACAATTTCTATGACATTTTCTACAAACTTTCGCCCAGGATCATTAACAACCTATTGACTTTTTTAAAAAAATCATTATGATTGATTTATCGAAGCGCTTCGACTAAACGATTCGATGAATGATATATCCACCAATTCCTGAGGTACTCCATTGTCAACGATGCTGGATGTCGCCAAGCTAGCCAAAGTCTCCCTTAGCACAGTCTCCTATGCGCTGAATGGGACACGTCCCATCTCAGAAGAGACGCGGCAGCGGATCGCTCGAGCCATGGAGGAATTAGGCTATCGTCCACATCCTCTTGCACGGGGGTTAGCCAGCAAGCACAGCCGTATTCTTGCTATTATTTTCCCTGCGATTGAACGAGGGTTGGGAATCACCGAACTCGAATTTGTTGCCAGCGCGGCGCACGCTGCCAGTAAAAATGGATATCACCTGGTCATCTGGTCGGCTGAAACGAATGATCCCAGTGAACTTCGTCAGTTGACGCAACAAGGGCTGGTAGATGGGGTCATCTTGATGGAAATCCATCGAAACGACGAGCGTGTCAATTTGCTGCGCGAGTTGGACTTTCCATTCAGTATGATCGGACGCTGCGATGACGACCGCGACGGTTATGTCGATATCGCGTTTCACCAGACAGTCGATGAAACCCTAGCCTATCTTTCAAAACTGGGACACACCCATATCGCCTTCATCAATCAGTCTCAGGCAGCGTACGAAGCGGGATATGGGCCTGTCATTCGTACCAAAGCCGCGTTCGAAGAATATATCCATTCCTCCGGTTTGAAAGGCGTAACACGTTTCTGCCATCCCTCGCCTCAAGCCGGATATGAAGTGTTCAAAGCTTTACTTGAAGAACATCCGGAACTTACTGCGGCCATCACAATGAACGACCGTGCAAACCCTGGAATCATGCGTGCAGTGGCAGAGCGGGGATGGAAAATCCCGGATGATTTCTCAATGGTAGCAATTGTCTCATCGGCAAGGATGGCTGAACTCATGTTGCCTAATTTAACGATCATGGAACCGCCCAGCGCAGAATTAGGCCGGCTGGCAACCGAGTTATTAATCAAACATCTTGAAGGGACTGTTGATGAAAATCCACGGATTCTGATCCCATGTCATTTAGTCGTGGGAGAGAGTTCCGGTCCCTGCCGTAGGAATTACAACAATTAGGATCAGTGAGGAGGTATATTCCCCAGGCTAAACTGAAGAATCATCCAGTACGACCCCGTTACCGCTTGTCTCATAAATAAACTTTCTAAATCATTTTGTGAGCCAAAACGCAAATCTCAAGTTTGCCTACGCATGTTAGCATGCGTGCGGTACTCTGTAAAACAGATTAATAAACATGGGAGATACCAGCTTGCTTGGCCGCATATGGTATCTCCCAGAACCGGCAAAGCACGCAGGTTATCAGATTAGACTCCTTGGCTACGCCTCTGCCTCTTTGAATTATACACTGAGCAAGGTTTATCTTGAGGCATTTTTAGCAGGCGTATTCAAAGGTTTTCAGCATCAGATTAGGTTTCCTGCCTGGCTTTTGCCCGTTGGATTCACTGACTGCGCGAATAAGCGCAATGAGAAAAGGAGGTGCAGGCCAGGAAATTGTGTGTTCCAACTGATCGTTGCACGTTTGGTTGACTACCCTACTTTCACGGAGGAAAAGATGTCTAAAAACCTGTTCAGATTGCTTGTGCTTCTCACAGTGTTTTCTACGCTTTTGGCCGCCTGTGGACCTGCCGCTACCGCCACATCTGCTGAGCCTGAGACTACGGAAGCGACTGAGGCTCCGGCCACGGCTCCCGCAGCAACGGAAGTCCCGGCAGCCGATCCATACGGGAAATATGAAGAACCGGTCGTCCTGACCACAGTTAGATCGTTTGAAACAAATGAAAAGTTGCCCGAGGGGGATACTCCAGAGAACAACCAGTACACTCGCTATGTCAAGGATATGTTGAATATCGATGTCCAGTATCTTTGGACTTCTGCCACTGCCGATTACGATCAGAAGGTAAACCTGTCGATCGCCAGCAATGACCTACCAGACGCCATGGTGGTCAACCTGACCCAGTTGACGCAATTGGTGGCATCTGACCAAATCGCCGATTTGACCGAGATGTACAATGCCTATGCATCTCCAACGGTCAAGCAGATGATGGACAGTTCGCAAGGGATCGCCCTTAAAGCCATCACCTTCGATGGAAAAATCATGGCCATCCCAGCCTTGACCGTGCCAGATGACGGTTACCAACTGATGTGGATCCGCAAGGACTGGCTCGACAAACTGGGCCTGCCGGTCCCAAAGACAATGGACGAGATCGAGAAAATCGCCGAGGCTTTCGTCAAACAGGATCCCGGCGGGAATGGTCCGGGCAACACGATCGGCATTTTAGGACCACAGAATGGCGGCGCCCTCTATGCAAACTTTTTGCAGCCGACCAATGGAAATTTTACGTTCGACCCGGTTTTCGGGTCCTTCCATGCCTATCCGGGATTCTGGGTGAAAGATGCAAATGGCAATGTCGCTTATGGATCGATCCTCCCGGAAACCAAGACTGCTCTGGCGAAGCTGGCAGACCTGTATAAGAAAGGCCTGATTGACCCCGAAATGGGCGTTCGCAAGGATTCTAGCGCCCCAATCGCCGCTGGCACAGTCGGCATCTACTTTGGCGAGTGGTGGAACGGATACTGGCCATTGCCAGACGCGATCAAGAACAACTCCGAGGCCAACTGGCAAGCCTATGCCGTACCGCTGGATGATCAAGGTGTTTGGAATCCCCACCAGGGTACACCGGCTACCTCGTTTGTGGTGGTGCGCAAAGGATACGAACACCCTGAAGCAGCGATGAAGATCGTGAACCTCTTCAACCGCGACGAATCCAAATTCGACCTGACCAAGGGCAGCTTGGCCAATGAAGTGCTGCGCATCCCACAAGCCATGTATGACGAAGGTGAAGTGACCTACCAGGCATTGCTGGATGTACTGGCAGGCAAGTCCAAAGCCGAGGATTATAAAGATCCTAAATACACTCCCTACAAGCTGCTTGCAGACGATGTGACGAAGATCAAGTTGGTCAAAGGCGAGCCAATTGATAACATGGACATACAATATTGGGACCCACAGGCCGATCTGAGTGCCTGGAGCCGCATGTATTCCATTCTGGTCGGCGATGGGGCAATTTACAACCCAGTCGGCGGGGCTGAGAAGGTGAATGTGGTCTTCAGCGAGACCTATGCCTCGACGCCAACCATGATCGATAAGTGGGCCAACCTGAAAAAACTGGAAGACGAAACCTTCCTGAAAATCGTCCTGGGCACCGCCCCAATCGATTCCTTTGACCAATTTGTTGACGATTGGAAGGCCCAGGGTGGCGATGAGATCACTGCTGAAGTGCAGGCGGCAGTAAAATAAGTGCTGTGGGTAATTGAGAACAGTCACTTGAGACGGAACGACGCCGCTCGAACTGACCCGAATATAATTGTGGGAGAGCTTGAACGGTGCTAGGACCTCCAGGGAGTTTTATGGCACAGAAAAAGCCGTAAAACTCCCTGTTTTTCGTTTACTCCTCCCTTCCGGGAAGTCGTCAACGCGGAAGAGATGGGAACGGAGGCATGTCTGCATGAGATTGAAATCATTTTATAAGCACTATTATGTGATGCTTTTGCCTGGGTTACTCTGGGTATTTGTATTCAAGATCATCCCCATGTTCGGCGTGGTGATGGCGTTTCAGCGTTTTAATCCTGGTAAGGGTATTTTGGGGTCCGCTTGGATCGGGCTGGAAAACTTCAAATATATGTTGCAGTTGAACGATAGCAAGACCATCTTTTTCAATACAGCCTTTATTGCTGTGCTGAAAATTCTTGGCAATCTGATTGTTCCTGTTCTGGTTGCACTAATGCTTAATGAACTGCGCCTCAACAGCCTTAAACGCGGGATCCAGACCGTCATTTACCTTCCGCATTTCCTTTCCTGGGTGATCCTGGCGGGGATCATGCTGGATGTATTCGCATATCACGGCCCAGTCAACAGCGTTCGGTCTGCTTTAGGAAATGGACCCATTCTATTCTTTGCCAAAGCCGAATTATTTGTCCCTCTGGTGGTCGGTTCGGATATCTGGAAAGAATTTGGCTTCAACGCTGTCGTTTATCTCGCCGCCCTGACTGCAATCAACCCCGAACTCTACGAAGCCGCAGCCATCGATGGTGCAAGCCGGTTTCAGCGTATTATCCATATCACCCTGCCGGGGATCCGCACAGTGATCATCCTGATGACCGTATTGAGCCTGCGCAACGTATTGGAGGCGAATTTCGACCAGATCTTCAATTTGTATAATCCCCTGGTGTATTCGTCCGGAGATATTATCGACACCTGGGTGTACCGTATGGGACTCCTGCAGATGCAATACGGGCTGGCTACGGCAGTCGGACTCCTAAAATCGGTGATCGGCTTTGTGATGATCGCATTATCTTATTTCCTTGCCAGGAAATATGCCAATTACAATATTTTCTAATCGTGAGGAGCCTTCAACATGGTAAAAGATAATACACTTGGATCTCTCCTGATCGATATCGTTGTGGCCGTAGTATTAGTGATCCTGGCGCTGTCCACCATTCTGCCGCTATGGTATACCCTGTGCGTCTCATTGAGCGATAAATCAGCGGCGGCCGCCGGGTTGGTCAAACTGTGGCCGGTAGGTTTCAATCTGACTTCATACAAATCGATCGTGGGAGATGTCAATTTCTTCCACGCCTTTTGGGTCTCGATCCAGCGTGTGACTTTGGGGACTGCTGCCGAACTGGCTGCGACTCTTTTGATGGCATATCCATTGTCCAAAAGCGCGAATCAATTCCCGCCAAGAAACGTAATTATGTGGCTGTTGATCTTCGCGTGGCTGTTTTCGGGCGGCTTGATCCCATGGTACCAGACGATGAAGTCGATCCACCTGATCAATAATATTTGGGGCTTGGTGCTCGGCAATTCACTTCCCATCTTCAACGTGATCTTAGTGATGAACTTTTTCCGCAACCTTCCCAAGGAAATTGAAGAAGCTGCCTTGATCGATGGCGCGGGACCCTGGCAAATCTTTCTGGAGATTTACCTGCCTCTCTCCAAACCGGTGATCGCGACCGTGGCACTATTCAGCATGGTCTACCATTGGAACGAATTCTTTAATGGACTGGTTCTTTCGACAAGGCAAGCCTATTATCCACTGCAAACCTATATCCAGCAGCAGATTGTCGTCATTAATACCGCCAGCATGACTCAAGATCAGATACAGCAGCTCAACGAGATTTCAAACCAGACCCTAAATGCTGCTAAGATCTTCATCGCCATGATCCCGATCCTACTCATCTATCCATTCCTGCAAAAATATTTCATCAAAGGGATTACTCTCGGATCAGTCAAAGAATAAATTAGGCTTTTTTCACACCCCGAGACAGCATCATGTTCACTCCGAAACCCACCACCGGTGCTACCACCCGGTTCGTCGACGATCGTTTTGGCGTGTTCTTCCACTGGGGACTGTATGATCTCCGTCAGTGGGCGCGTACAGCCCTCAAGTTGCCGTGGCTATGGCGCGGGCAGAACACATGACCGTTAGCTGCCAAGTTCGGCGGAATGGCTCGGCGTCATCTCCTGTGTTATTTTCTTTGTGCTTTTCCAGAGATCGTTAATCAGAGGCGTGACTGTCGGGAGCGTCAAGTAATTCACGAAACTCACCTTACGTAAAACGTCTCGAAGGCTTGTCCTGACTGGCGAAGCCGTGTCGAAGGGTTTGAATAAATCAAGCCCGCGGTGTGAAAAATTGTCGCCACGGCCACGCCTTCGGGACGGTGCGCAGCAATATTGCAAGAAGAAAACTATTTTGGAGGATTACTTATGGGACATTTTGCCCAGGATGGGGATACTTTAGTATGGCAGGAAAATCAACAAAAGTTATGGCTTCGGCCCTGGGGAAAAAACGGATTGAGGACTCAAGCGAATCTGGCAGGGGAAAAGTTGCACTTGCCCCAAGCCCTGCTCGAACCTCACCCGGACAATTCTTCAGATGTGTTGATAGATATTGGAGAGAGCCAAGCCAGCATCCGTCATGGGCTGATTCAGGCAATTATTTCTCGCGACGGGCGTTTATGTTTTACCAACGCCAAAACAGAACAAGTATTGCTTGAAGAGCCCGAAGGAAATCCGTTTTCAGCTTCACCTAATCGTCATTTTAAGTTCAGAAATGGACGTTTATTCAAGATTGAGGCCCGCTTCAAAGCCCAAGAGAATGAGCGTTTTTTTGGATTGGGGCAGCACCAGCATGGTCTTTTAGATCAAAAGGGATGTGTGATCGAGCTGCATCAACGAAATACGGAAGTTGCGATTCCGTTCCTCGTATCTAATCGGAAATATGGTTTTTTATGGAACAATCCGTCCATCGGGCGGGTGGAGCTGGGGCGAAATGGAACGCGTTGGGTGGCAGAAGGCTCCCAGCAATTAGACTATTACATCGTCTGTGGGGAAAACTACGCGGAAATCCTTGAACGTTATGGTGAGGTAACTGGAAAAGCGCCGAAATTTCCAGCTTGGGCATCCGGGTTCTGGCAGTGCAAGCTGCGTTATGAAACACAGCAAGAGTTGTTGAATGTGGCACGTGAGTACAAACGGCGGGGGTTACCACTCTCCGTGATCGTGGCAGATTTCTTCCATTGGACTCGCATGGGCGATTGGAAATTTGATCCCCAATGCTGGCCGGACCCGGCGGCGATGGTGAAGGAACTCGAAGCCATGGGCGTGAAACTGATGGTTTCGGTCTGGCCGACCGTCAGCCCTACGAGCGAAAATTATCAGGCGATGAGAGAACGCGGTCTGTTGGTGAATAACGAATATGGAGTGGATGCTCAACACGTGTTCATTGACAACGGTGTTGATGGACCAGCTTATTTTGCATACTACGATGCCACCAATCCGGAGGGGAGCCAGTTCATTTGGGATGTGATCCAGAAAAATTATTATGCTCAGGGTGTGAAGCTATTTTGGCTTGACAATGATGAACCAGATGTAAATCCCTGGCATCCGGAAAACCTGCGCTTCTTCCTGGGAAACGGGGTAGAGGTAGCCAATATCTATCCATTACTTCACCAAATGAGTTTTTATAAAGGGCTGCAAGACTCAGGGGAAAACGAAATCCTGACGCTCTCCCGCTCGGGCTGGGCCGGGAGCCAGCGTTATGGCGCGGCAATTTGGTCAGGGGATGTTGCTTCGACATTTGAAAGCCTCCAAACGCAGGTGAGGGCTGGCTTGAATGTGGCAATGAGCGGTATCCCTTGGTGGACGACCGATATAGGAGGGTTCCATGATGGCAATATTGACTCGGATTATTTTCGTGAGCTCATTGTGCGTTGGTTCCAATATGGCGTTTTTTGTCCCATCTTCCGTATCCATGGCTATCGCTTACCTCTCGATGACCCTTTGCCAAAGAGTGGCGCAGAAAATGAAGTCTGGTCGTTTGGAGATGCCGCCTACAAAATTCTGCGTGACTTACTGTTCCTGCGCGAACGATTGCGACCCTATATTCATGAACAGATGCAGATCGCCAGTGAACGCGGCTTACCGCCCTTGCGTCCGCTTTTTATTGACTTCACAGAGGATACGGTTTGCGAAACGATAGAAGACCAGTTTATGTTTGGATCAGAGATCATGGTCGCGCCAGTACTGTATGAAGGTGCAAGAGAACGAAAGGTCTACCTACCCATTGGCGCTGAGTGGATCAATGCCTGGGATGGAACAGCTTACCCTGGCGGTCAATGGATTGACATTCCAGCCCCCTTAGAAACAATTCCTGTCTTTCTAAAGGCTGGCAGCCGTTTAGTGGATCTCTTCCAGGCTGTCTCGGTGCTGTCAGATCAGAAATCATAACAAAAAGAAAAATGGCTCAACCGTTTTTTACGGGAAGTCCCAAAACCCAACTCACTATCTTGCAAGGTCCTCTCACTGACAGTACGATTCTGCTCAATCGGTTTGTTCAGAATCTGTTCGACGATTGATCCTCTTATAGATACTTCTTTTATTCCTGCAAGTTTCTGCAGACCACCCTATATCAATGGGATGTTCCTGCAGCTCCTGCGAGAATGATGACTCTGACCGGAATGCATCTCAAGGAATATTCCAATTCAGTACGCTCGAACTGGAACTCGTAGCAGATTGCAATCTCTTGCATCTGCATTTGGATGCCGATAAAAGTGTCGCCCCTTGCGGAAGATTGACATTGGCAAAGCGGATGCCCACCTTCTGGTTGGTGGTTGCCTGGGTCAATTCGAGTTCGGTACTGGTCAACGACACGCTGGAGTCCGAAGCCGATTCCTCCACGCTCGGCATGATGCAGAGATTATTGCCGAGCCTAGAGATTAAGCAAACCTAAATCTAATCACAGATGGTCATTTAATCCACGGTATATCCCATAAGTTTCCTAGCATCGCCCTAATTTCATCATCGTTGTCCAGTCGCTCCATCAACACGCTAAATCCCAGCCCTTTCTCGATACATGATATTACGTTGATCACGTCTCCTTTTTCCAACAACAGCTCTAATTGGCTTGCTGATGCGAAAAAGTGATCAGCGTTTACATTTGCAATAATGCATGGATTGAATGTGTCCAGGATCTGGTAATCGGCGTGGGATAGTATCTCCTTTATTTTTTCATATTTCACGAGTACATTATTTGGATTAAGTGCAATGATTAAAATGCACTTGTTGTCTCCCATAAAATTAGTTGGGGTAAGCATAATCTGCCTCCAAGTAATATAGAAAAAGCTCTGTATAGTTCATGGCAACTAATGTATTTCTCCAATTAGCCCTTCAGCGCCAGATCTTGTGAAGCGAATTATATAGCCGTATTCTGAAACAATGATAGACGAACATTGCTCATGTTCAAATAATTGGGCAATATCCAAATTACTAGGCCACGCTGCGGAATAACCGCGTGGATGAGTATGAGCAATAAGGCGAAAATTCTTTGTTGGTTCCGGTAATATGATTTTTATCTGATCCTCAAACCCAGCAGTACTCCCTCTTACTAGATAGTATTGCCCGGTTGTCTTGCTTCGTAATAATGCCACTTCTGAACCTTTTGCCAAGTCTTTTGATACATTTAGACTGATTTCATCTCTACTAACGGGAATAATTTTGTTTGTGTCTAATTCTTCACCAAGGTCGTTACACAATTACCCCCAGTTTTGCCTAACAGACGAGATAGTTTTGCTAACTTTGAAAAAACTTGCTAAACACAAAAAAAATAAAGATATAACCAAATTGGTTCGACTTAGGGATGAAAACAGAATTGTAAAAAGCATCAATGGGTGAAATTATTAGTCCTGCGACGGGAACAGCCGCTCAGCGCAGCAGCGTCCACTTGCGTCCTGTCCTTCCAACAGCGCTCCTTTCGGATTCGGTTGGAGAATTCGGTCAATATCCAGGAAACGGGCTGAAAACCCAAAGAGCGCCAGCAAGCGACTGGCGCTCTTCCCCCTCTTTGTTCTTCAATTGTTACCTGACGAACTTGAAATTCGCCTTGTGCTCGGTACCGTCGTTCAACCTGACATTGAGTTGGCGGCAGGTGCCGGCCCAGGCTTTGCTCGTCTTCCACATATAGGTATAGGTATCCGACGCGGCGTCGTAGGAGAGACTGCTTGAGCCTACTATGACAGTTTCCTCGATGGCATCCTGCGGCGTGCCACCGGTGGATACGATCTTCTGTGAGTCGGGATAGCGCGCCGCAAAGATATCCAGCCCCTGATCACCGCCGAGGCTGAATCTGACCGGAACGCCCACGCCTGCCTGGACCACGTTGAATGTCGGGAGGTTGTCCACCGGCTGGAAGAAGCCGCTAAAGTTGTACGCCACGCTTTCAAGTTCATATGCGCCAATGTCACAGCCTGCGCCTTGTGGCCGGCTG
>DASWEH010000388.1:0-5638 GCA_036394895.1 Anaerolineales bacterium | reverse complement strand
GACCGATACGCCAATCAGCTTTCCTACACCATACGTTAGTGTCGCAGCGGCAATGCCAACTAAGACTTGACGCGAGCCGGAGAACCAAACGCTTCGACCTGTCATTAAGGTGATTGCTGCGCCGATGATGAACAAGCCGATCGCGCTGACGATCAGGCTGAGGATAATGGCTGTTGTCCCGCTCCAAATGAGGTAGGGCAGGATCGGAAAGAAAGCGCCAAATGCAAATAGAAAGAAGGATGTGATCGCGGCTTCATAAGCTGAGCCGCCGAGTTCTTCGGGATCAATCCCTAATTCTTCACGCGCCAGTGTATCGAGGATACTTCCCTTATCCGCCATCATATGAGAGGCGAGTTCTTTGGCGCGATCCTCAGGCAATCCCTTCGACTGATAAATTAACGCAAGCTCCTCCTGTTCCTCCTCCGGACTATTTGCGATCTCCTCTGCTTCGATTTTGATCTGATGTTCATAGAGTTCACGCGAGCTTTGCACCGAGAGCCATTCGCCCAAAGCCATCGATCCCGCACCTGCGAGAACACCTGCCAAACCCGCGATCAAAATAGCTGGTCTTGAATTTGTTGCGCCTGCTACGCCCATCGTGAGACTCAGGATGGAGACAAGTCCATCGTTGGCACCAAGCACCGCCGCGCGTAAAGCGTTGCCGCCACCCGCTTTGTGACGTCCCTCTAGTTGTGCGACAGATCCACCCGGCAAGCCGCCAGTTGAGTGCGATGCCATGGAAAGCAGGCGCGCATGGGATTTTTCATCCAGTGAAAATTCCTTAGCTTCCTCGTCAGACTGACCATCATATGCCTGACTATCTGCTTTTTCGTTGCTTGTGATGGTCGGCAATATGAACTGTGAACCGAATCGTTTTGCGAGCCAGATCATCATGGCCGCGCGCCAGGTGGGTCTGGGCGGTGGAATGGATATTTTCAATTCCCTCAGTTTTTTCTCCCAGGCCGCGGCGTGTTTCTCTTCACTGGCTGCCAGCTTTTTATAGACTTCTGCCATCTGTGGCTGTTTTTCCGTTTCAGCCAAGACAGAATATAATGCAGCTCCGTCGATCTCTTTCTGTCGATTAGCCAAATATTGTTTTACGTTATCGTTGTTAGGCATTGATTCCTCCCCCAAAAAATTACTCCTTCAGGGACATCCCTGAAGGAGTAGTCTCGTTTTTACTTTAGAGCATCCCAGCCCGCGTATTTGGCTGTGTCACCCAGTTCCGCTTCGATGCGGATCAACTGGTTATATTTCGCCACACGGTCTGAACGTGCTGGCGCACCGGTCTTGATCTGACCTGTATTGAGTGCCACGGCAAGATCGGCGATGGTCGCATCTTCAGTTTCGCCTGAGCGATGAGACGTGACTGCGCGCCAACCAGCGCGATGACACATGTCCACGGCCTCGATGGTTTCGGTCAGTGAGCCAATTTGATTTAGTTTTACCAGCAGGGCGTTACAAGTCTTATCCTGAATGCCGCGGCGAACGCGTTCGGGATTCGTCACAAGAAGATCATCACCAACGATCTGGATCTTGTCGCCTAATTCCTTTTGCATGAGTTGCCATGACGACCAATCATCCTGTGCATGCCCATCTTCGATGGAAACGATCGGGTAATCGGTAACCCATTTCTTCCAAAATTCAACCATCTCCTCGCCAGTCAGTTTCTTGCCCTCTTTGCGAAGGTTATAGGTCTTGGTGTCTTCTTCGTAAAGCTCCGAGGCCGCGGGGTCGAGCGCAATAGCGACATCCAAGCCGCGCCCAGCTTTGAAGCCAGCTTTCTCAATGGCGGCGAGAATGACCTCAATTGCTTCGTTATTGGCTTTCAACGCAGGAGCGTAGCCGCCTTCATCGCCAACGAGTGTCGCGTATCCTTTTTCCTTCAACACGGATTTCAAGGCGTGATAGACCTCTGCACCCCAGCGCACACCTTCTGTAAACGTAGGCGCGCCGAACGGCATGACCATGAATTCCTGCATATCAGTGGATTGCCAGGCAGTATGTGCACCACCGTTCAAGATGTTCATCATGGGAACAGGCAAAACGTGCGCATATACGCCGCCCAGATAACGATAGAGTGGCAAGCCCAATGAATTTGCCGCTGCTTTTGCGACGGCGAGGCTTACACCTAGAATTGCATTTGCGCCGAGTTTGGATTTATTTGGCGTTCCGTCGAGCGAGAGAAGCTCCGCATCGATGGCTTTTTGTTCGGCTGCATCCCAGCCAAATAATGCGTCTGCGATCACGCCATTGACGTTGGCAACCGCTTTCGATACACCCTTGCCAAGATAGCGTTTCTTATCGCCATCCCGTAATTCAAGGGCTTCATGCACACCTGTCGAGGCGCCAGAAGGAACAGCCGCTCGTCCCCACGAGCCATCAGCCAACGCGACTTCCACTTCGACCGTGGGATTGCCGCGCGAATCAAGGATTTCTAGTGCAGAGATGCTTTCGATGATAGTGTCCATTTTGTTCTCCGAGAGTTATTATCAGTGCTTCACAAGCCCCGTGTTTGTGGACTGAAGATTTTTTATAAGTATAACTCACTTTCATTGACCTGCCTCTCAATGGATTCGCAGAGGTGCCAAAAGGCTTCAAAAGGTAGGAATTAAGTACTGCGTGCGGGTTTTGGGGAACTTTTATATATCGAAGTTCATCTGTCTTTCAGGTTAACAACGAAATGGAGGTTTCGATGAACACCAAAAAATTTTTACAATTATTTGTTCTGCTCTCGGTGTTGCTTGCATCGTTTGCATCCACCAGCTCCGCCTTTGCCGCACCAGCACTTATGGGGCAGTGCGGCACCAGCGTGACCGTGGTCAGTGGCGATACCTTGCGAAAGATCGCTGATCGCTGTGGAACCAGTGTTGCGGCTCTGCGGTTGGCGAATCCCGAGATTGGCTGGGGTAACTTGATCTACCCCAATCAGGTTTTGCTTCTTCCAGGTGCTATTCTATATGGCGATAACGGTTACGATACCTATATTGTGGCTCGGGGTGATACGTTGAAATCACTGGCAGGTCGCTTTGGGACATCGGTTGATACCCTGCTTTCACTGAACAAAAGCATTAGTAATGTCAACTTGATCTACGAAGGTCAGCGTTTGGTTGTGCCCTCCGGGCGCGGCGTTCCGTCCACACCTCCGCCAACAAACCCGCCTCCTGCGAATGGACAGCTCTACTATGCACAAAGCGGTGACACGCTGCGTAAGATCGCTGCAAGGTTCAATACCAGCGTGGACGCGATCCTTAAGGTCAATCCACAGATCACGAACCCGAATCTGATCTATGTTGGACAGGCGATCGCAATCCCAGCCGGTGTCTCGACTTATGCAGTCCAGAGGAGCGATACGCTTCGAATTATCGCCAACAAATTTGGAACGACGGTTGAAAGTCTACTGGCATTCAACCCGAACATCAAAAACCCCAACTTGATCTATGTTGGACAAGTAATCAGAGTTCGGTAAGCACTTGCAAGGTTAAATCAAAAAGAAGGATGTGCTTCAAAAGCATATCCTTCTTTTGTGTTTTATAGTCTCTATTAAGTTAGACAAGATGGAGGGCACAACATTTTCTCTTGGCGTTATTGTGGAGTATGAACCTATGGAATGTGGTTTTCGATAATCAATTGCGGTTGGTTTGCTCGCGGGTCTCATCAAAGAAATGGACTGGCTAAATCATATGCTTGATAAACAAATGGATCACCCCTACTTTTTCTGTAAAGCCTCCGCCAACCCCGAGACTTGTTCCGCACCAATTGGAACAGTGATGCTTGCGCCGTTGAAGTCATGCCCAATTGGCTCAAAGCGACCTTCCAATATACCAGCCAGGAATATCTCTGCCACTGCTGAGAACGACAAATCATTTTCTGGTCGGGCGAACCCGTGCCCTTCATCGGGATACAGCACGTATGTTACTGGAATATTCTTTGCTTGCATCGCTTGCACAATTTGATCCGACTCTGCCTGTTTTACACGCGGATCATTCGCACCCTGACCGATCAACAATGGCTTGCAAATTCGATCCGCATACGTCAGCGGTGAACGAGATTTGAGGAATGCGCGTCCCTCTTCAGTTCGATGATCGCCCATACGCGAAACCAACATTTCCAACATGGGCGTCCAATACGGTGGGATAGTTTCAAGCAATGTGATCATATTCGATGGTCCTACAATATCCACGCCACAGGCAAAGACGTCCGGTGTGAAAGTCAACCCGGCGAGTGTGGCATAACCACCAAAACTGCCACCCATAATGGCAATGGAATTTCGCTCGGCAATTCCTTCTTTCACCGCCCATTCCACTGCGTCGAGCAGGTCGTTGTGCATTGCCGCGCCCCATTCCTTGTTGCCCGCATTGGTAAATGCCTTGCCAAACCCGGTGGAGGCGCGGAAGTTCACGCTCAACACGGCATAGCCACGGTTTGCTAACCATTGGTGATAGGGATTGAAATCCCAGACGTCGCGTCCCCAAGGTCCACCATGGACGAACAAGACCATTGGCAGAGGCTGGGTTGGGCGCCCCATTCCATTAATATCATGGTTAGGGGGCAGCGTGAGATAGCTGACCAGAGTGAGTCCGTCGCGCGATTTGATGATCACCGATTGCATACTGGCAAGTGGTTTGCCTTCCAAATCCTTTCGGATTGAAAATAGAAAGGTCGCCTTGCGTGCGGTTCGGTCATAATGATAGTAACGCAGGGGACCATTATCTATTGAATATCCGACCATCCAATATTGATCGTCCAGCGTGCGGCTGAATAGGTCGATCTCGCCGCGCTCCACGGTCGCGAGAAAATCAAGATCGGCTTGGATGGCTGAATCTAAAATCTGCCAATGCCTGCGTTCGTATGTGA
The DNA here is from genome assembly GCA_036394895.1 of Anaerolineales bacterium. GTDB lineage: Bacteria > Chloroflexota > Anaerolineae > Anaerolineales > Villigracilaceae > Defluviilinea. The sequence continues at coordinate 781 of DASWEH010000388.1, read as the reverse complement.
ACGAAACCGCTTGCACACGCCGTTCTGTAGGGTGGATGATCACTCCCGAAAGATCGGCACGTGGGTCTTCTGCCAACAGTTTGAATTCACTGGTCTGTGTGTCATATTGCGTCAAAGCAGAAGTGTTTCGCTCGCGACTGTCGGCGAGATACATATATCGCCCCGAAGCTTCAAAGCCAAAGACCTGCGTGGTTAACATATCTTCCATGGGAACATGTGCGAATAATTCCCAAGTATTGTCTTCTTTGCGTGTCATAATGTCCATGCCGCCATCGGGAGTCATACGCGAGCCCATACGAACGCGATATCTGTCATCCAGTGTGTACGCGAGGAAGCCTTCATCATTTTGGATCAGCAGAGTCCGCTTGCCTGTCTTCAAATCAAGGATGTGTAAATCATGCACTCGTTCATTACGGTCATTCAGGGCAATGACCACTTTATCCGGTGTATGCGGGCTGAGCGATTCGATCCGAGCATTGACCTTTTCGATGGGTGTGTAATCGGTCACTTCATCCGTTTCAAGGTTTACGCCATAGATGCGCCAATTCTCATCACCACCCTTATCTTGAATATAGAGAATATGTTTGCTGGTGTATGCCCATCGGTAAAAGCGAATGCCGCGATTGGAGTCGTTGGTCACCGGCTTGGCAGCCTCAGGATCGCCAACCGGTCCAACCCAGACATTGAGCACGCCGTTGACCGGGGCGAGATAACTCAACTGCTTTCCATCCGGGCTGATGCGCGCCTGGGTCTTATCAGGGTTACCAAATAAAAGTTTTCG
>DASWEH010000387.1:0-4110 GCA_036394895.1 Anaerolineales bacterium | reverse complement strand
TGAGTCCAATGCGCTCCTCCTCTGCAGCGATCTGTTCATTGATCAATTTTTGCCGGACCTGAGGGTCCATTTTTACATAGGCAGGATTACCGGCAATCGCGCCTGTGACGCGTTCACGAATTTCGCCCCTCATGATCTTATCCACGAATCCACCCATATTGGCGATCAAAATCGTCAGGTATATGCCGATCACAACAGTGACAAACAGGGTCACTAAGCGCATCAGGACATAACGAGATACACGCATGAGGGTACTTTCATGCTGCACTTTTTTTGTAACCGCTTTTTCCAGAGGTGGTTGGGCAACGACTGCCATAGATTCCTCACAGTCTTAGGAAAGGTTAGGGGTAAGGGTGTTCCCTTACCCCTGTTTCTCATTATTTCAAATCGATCTAGGGAACGGCAACAAAGTCGAGGGAAGTGAACGACGGAACTGCTACTGGGATAGGCACTACGACAACTTCAAGTCTGGCTGCGCCCGAAGGCAACTTGGATGTCGCATCTGCGTCCAGTGTTACCTGATAGTGACCATCCTCAACGGCTGTGGCATCGCCAACCCCCGCCACCGCGCCGGTGGCATCATAGAGAATATATTTCACCTTCTGAATATCCGACTGCGGATAAGGCTGATCCTTGAACGAGACAGTCACATCGAAAACGGCTTCCTCGCCCGCCTTCACCTGCCCCGGTCCATCCAGAACCGACTCGGCAAGTTTTGGCTCGCTGAAGATTGCCCAGTGATCGGAGATATCAACGAAATCCTTATTCTGCTTGAGAACAAGAGATTTTTCCGTTGTAAAGACCTTATCGAGATAGTATGGACCCGTGCCAACCCAGAAGTGACCATGCTCGTCATACCATTTCTTCAAATTGGCATAGCGCAGGTCCGCTTCCTCTTTGGTAATGTATTGACTAAGCGTTGGCTCATAAGGGATATAGGATTCACCAGTTGCCTGATCGAGATACTTAGAAAGAATCTCGAGACTCGGTCCACCCACCCAACTGGTGTTTTCAACTTTCAGTTTATCGGATTTGTCCTGAGTGTGGGCGAGTTCCTTGTTTGCCTCTGCCAAATTCGAAATAGCCAGGACTTCCCAGCCATTCTCACCCTGAAGACCATAAAGATTCTGGGGCCACAAAGTCAGGATATCCAATTCAGCGTCTGCATTGTAAGAGTCACTATACGCCTCGATCGTCAATGGATTGGTGGATGTGATTCGATATCCTTTGAATGCTTTAAGACCTGCATCGATGCTCAGGGCAAGAGATTCATCGTAAATCGGGCTTTCTTTCTTAGCGGGATCGAAACTCTGGATCATGTTCATCACGAAATCGCCAATCGAGAGCGGGCTACCATCGTGCCATTTGAGCGTGTCAAATAAATCGGCAGGATAGGTAACCACACTCTTGACATTGGCAGTTGTGCCTTCCGGGAATTTTTCCTGGGCAGTAATCCACTTCTGATTTTGTCCGTCCCAGTCCACCCAGGCATCTGCGGGAACATCAATTTGTGGGGCTGTCGTGACCGTCAGCCAGTCAAGGGTCTGGTGGATGGGCAAGCCTTCCTTATAAGTCAACTCGGCGCTTTCAATTCGTTGAGGATATGCCAAACCTGTATAGGGGTCGGCCATCAAACCACCACCGCCAACGGTATTGGATGTACCTTGGGTGGTAGCGCGCATGATAGCGGAATCCCATAGCCAGTTGCTTCCTGCAACGGTATTCCACGGCTGGGTAAAGAGATCATTCGTGCCAATCTTCATTACCCCGCCTTCCTTGTCCTTGAAGCGTAGGTTATAAGGACCAACATTGGCAGCCTCATAACCCAACGCAAGATCCCAGGTGACTTGGACACTATCGTTATATGGCGAATAGGTCTGTTGATCAATCGTCCATACGAACAGAGAATCCTCCATTGCAAGCTCAAGCCCGCCCGCCATCATCTGGTCGCGTTGTTCCTTGGTGGAGAAATTTCCCTGCGCCAGGTCATCGCCAATTTTCTGGAATTCGGGATCTGCAACGTTGGAAATGAAAGGCTCGCTTGCCTGAACACTTGTGTTGAGATAACTTTGCTGGAGTTGGAAACGTTCATCGCGCGGGAAACCACCAGGCGTATAACCAGCGGTATAAAGACTCCACTGCCCGTCCTTAGCTGCCGTGCCCAGCCAAATGGGAAAAGCCTCCGATGACTTCTTATATTGGCGATCCACAGTAAAGCCAACTGTTTCTAATTGGTTTGCCACATAATCGCCCATCGGCTTGCGCGTGCCATCGCCATCGGGGCGGATGAGGAAGATCAGGCTAACGGGTTTGCCTTTGTATTGCCATTTCCCGTCCGAGCCAAGCTCAGCGCCCAAACCTGTCATTTCCGTGTTGATAACTTCTTGTGCTTTGTCAGGATTGTAGACATACTTGGATTCCAATTTTCGGGCCGTCTCGATCAGGTTGGTGTATTCCGTCAACTGCGTGGTAATGGGCAGGAGTTTTGGCAAAGAACCTCCTGCATAAATTTCCTGATTGAGATAGTTGCGGTCAATCAACCAGTTCAACGCTTCACGGATCTTGCGGTCTGAAAAGGGATTCAAAACGTTTTCATCTGTAAATACCGCCGGGTTGAGACTAATGCCATAATAGCCACCAACAGACTTGGTAGTTGGAAGTCCAGCATCCTTAATGGCTGGATATGCATCTGAAGCAAGTGTGAAGGAATAGAAATCGATCGCGCCTGCCTGAATCTGCGACACTGCAGAGGCACTATCCACAACAGAAACATCGATTTCGTCCAGCCAACCACCGTGACGATCGGTCTTTGGCATTTCTGTGGGTGCCTCCATGGGTGCTTCTGTCATGGGAGCTTCCGTTGCTCCAGGTGCCTCGGTCTGAGCAGGCGCTTCCGTAGTTGCTGCGACTTGCGGGGCACAAGCCGCAAGCATCATACTCATCATTACGAATAGACTGAGAACATAATACAGTTGTTTAATTTTCATTCTCTTCTCTCCTTGAAAATATGATTTTTACAAAGAACGCGATCAATCGTTCACCAATACAAACTACCTCCTTTGCACGCAAGACAAGAATGGAGGGAGGCGGAAACCAGGTTGCGTATCCCTGGCGCCCGCCTCTCCGTCCAATGGATTGCTTTCTTTTGAGGAGAATTTTTGAAAGCAAAGCAGATTACGTCAGTAATCTGACCCCATCATACGTTCTGAAGAAAAATCAAGCATCCGCCTGCAAATGTATTTCCACCCCTACTTTTCGATGGATTCATCTCCCCCTTCAGGCATGATATAAGCACTCTTTCCATGTAAACAACGATGGATAAAGACCCCTCCTTAGAGGGGTGTTAAAGTCAAATGAAATGAATGGGTTATGGACTATACTTTAGAGGTGAATGGAAAGATGAAACGAAGTCTCTCCCTCTTTTTTGGACTCCTGCTTGCCTTGCTCTCGGCTTCCTGCGGAGGTAGGGCGACGCCTCCACCCGCGCCGGAACCCTCACTGGCACTTGCGCCAGGTGCAAATGTCGATTCAGCTCAGGACAAGGCTGATCCCACGCCCACCAGCCTTCCTCCTATCCCAAGTCGTGTCTCCCCCACATCCCTGCCACAGATCTGTAACTGCGTCCTACGCTTCAACCATATTGGGATTGAGCAGGGACTATCCCAAAGCTCTGTAAACACAATTTTTCAGGATAGACGCGGTTTCCTTTGGTTTGGCACACAGGACGGCTTGAACCGTTACGATGGACACACATTTAAGACCTATAAGCCAGATCCAGATGTGCTATACAGCCTGACTGACCGCTGGATTACAGCAATCGTTGAAGATCAGGAAGGCTATCTTTGGGTCGCAACACGATTAGGCGGCTTGAATCGTTATGATCCGCGCACCGAAAACTTCACTCACTTTCTCCACACCGATAGAAATCCTACCAGTTTGAGCGATAGTCATATCAATGTTCTTTATCTCGATCAGGATGATAATCTTTGGGTAGGCACAACAAAAGGGCTTGATCTATTCGACAAAGCGAATAACACCTTCAAACATTACAATTCTCCACAAAAGGGAGGGAGCGCGGGGAAAAATATCACCGCCATTTATCAGGACCAT
>DASWEH010000386.1:0-4987 GCA_036394895.1 Anaerolineales bacterium | reverse complement strand
ACGATCCATATGCACCAGCCTTTAGGCGGCGCGCAAGGTCAGGCTACAGATATCGAAATTGCAGCCCGCCAAATTCTCCGCCAAAAGGCGATCTTGAATAATATTTTGTCCAAGAGCACGGGTCAGCCGCTTGAAGTGATCGAGCGTGATACCGACCGAGATTTCTATCTGGATGCCAACGGTGCCGTTGAATACGGTTTGGTCGATGAAGTGTTGGGCGTGCCTGAGAAGACCGAAAAAGTTAAGTAAACAGCCAGACTTGGCTTGGTCATCTCTTAGCCAAAGATGACGGCCCGTTGACCCAGCGTCAACGGGCTTTTTGTTTCGCGCTGCGCGAGAAAGTCAGCAGGGTATAATCCCACTTCACGGAAGGAATTAATATGACGTTTTCCATTGTTGCCTGTGATCTTGAAGAGGATGCCTGGGGCGTAGCGGTCGCATCGAAATTCCCTGCAGTAGGCGCGGTGGTTCCCTGGGCACAGGCAAGAGTGGGCGCTGTTGCAACTCAGTCATTTGCAAATACTTCATTCGGTCCACGCGGACTGGCATTGATGGGAACAGGGTTATCGGCTCATGAAACGCTTGACCGGTTGTTGGAAGATGACCCTGACAAGGAACTCAGACAAGTCGGGCTTGTGGATGCAAAAGGTGGTGCGGCAACCTTTTCTGGGACTGGCTGTTTTGCCTGGGCAGGCGGTGTTTCAGGAAATGGGTATGCCATACAGGGCAATATTCTCGCAAATGGGAATGTCGTCTCTGCGATGGAAAGGACTTTCTTGGAAACCAAGGGAACCTTGCCAGCCCGCCTGCATACAGCGTTATTGGCGGGCGATCGGGTGGGTGGCGACAAACGTGGACGACAGTCCGCGGCGATCTATGTTGCCAAACCAAAGGCGGGTTACGGCGGCTATCTCGATCGCTGGCTCGATTATCGGGTGGATGACCACGAGGATCCAGTACCACGCCTTGGCGAATTGCTTGAAATGCATGAACTATATTTTGGAAAGAGCACAGAAAATGAGCGGGTAGAAATCGCAGGCAAAGTGCAGGAGCAAATCATCGAGATTCTTACCCAAGAAGGTTATCTAAAAAATGGAAAAGAATTCAGCGCTGCTTTTAATGAGTTCATTGGCAATGAGAACTTCGAAGAACGTGCAGACTCGCAGGCAGCCTGGATCGATGCACCGGTGTTGAAATATCTCATCAAGAAGTTTGGAAAATAATTAGAATGTCTATCCCTGAAAACATAAAAGCTCTTATCCTGGATATGGACGGTGTGGTTTGGAGAGGTGATTCGCCGATCGGCGACCTGGCTGCGACATTTCAGCGCATGCGTGAGCGCGGGTTGAAATTTGTCTTTGCCACAAACAACAGTACCAAGACCTCTGAACAATATGTGGCGAAGCTAAAAGGATTCGGCGTGGACGTAGAACTTTGGCAAGTGGTCACCTCTTCTCAGGCGGCAGCGCGTGCTATGGCGCAGTCGTTCCCCCAAGGGACGAAGGCCTTGGTGATCGGCGAAGATGGGCTACGCCTTCCTTTGGAACAGGAAGGCTTTGAGGTAGTCTCCGTAGAAAATGCTCCACAGGCGCAGGTGGTTGTGATGGGCATGGATCGCGGTATTAGCTTCGAGAAACTCTCCGAAGCAACATTGCTCATCCGAAAGGGAGTCCGTTTCTACGCGACCAATATGGATAAGACGTTTCCCACGCCGCGCGGGCAAATCCCTGGGGCTGGGGCGTGGGTCTCCGTTATTACAACTGCGACCAACGTCGAACCCATTGTGGCAGGCAAGCCCTTCCCGTTTTTGATGGAACTTTCCCTGGAAAGGCTAGGTACATTGAAAGAGGAAACTCTCGTTGTCGGTGATCGGCTCGAAACCGATATTGCCGCTGGGCAGGCAGTGAGCTGTCCTACAGCGTTAGTGCTCAGTGGTGTTTCGACCAAAGAACAGGCCGAGAGCTGGAATCCGAAGATAGATATTGTGGTCAACGATTTGGCAACGTTGATTGGTTAGTGCTTTGTGGGATTGTCAAATCCCACAAGCAACTCTCGGATTTGACAATCCGAGATAGCAACGAAAGTATAAGCGAAGCGAATTTTGCACAGGGAATATTATGACATCCTGAAAGCCTAACTTCAACCCAGATTACTTCTACTTTGTTACTACCAAAGCGGTGGATCATCTCCATATCTTCGAACGCGATATTATCCAGCGAATTCTTCTCGATACCTTTGATGGCTTTCGACTTCGGAAGCGCCTCAAGCTATACTGCTTTGTGATCATGCCCAATCATGTTCATTTCATCGGGCAATTTCTCGAGACTGATCCACTAGGGAATGTAATGCGAGATTTCAAAAAGCACTCCGCGGATCGTATTTTGCGCCAATTAAAGGCAGAAGGAAATACAGGTACTTTGCGTGTTCTGGCAAATAAAGTCAACCAGCCTGAGAAGCAGCATCACAAGGTATGGGAGGACGATTACAATGCAAAGGATATTTTTTCAAGTGAGTTCCTCCAGCAGAAAATGGATTATATTCATAATAATCCTTGTCAAACACATTGGAAATTGAGCAAAACACCCGAAGAATATATCTGGTCAAGGGCAAGATTTTACTTTACAGAAGAACCATGTATCATTCCAATTGATGATGTAAGGGAATATATGGCATGAGAGCCGAACCTTGCAGCTAGATAGCACAACTTATAGCTTTACGAGATTTGTCAATCTCGTAAGTAACTCCGGATTTGACAATCCGAGAGAGCCAAAACACAAATGTTAATTTACGATTTAGATATAGACGAAATAACTAATCTCTTAAAAGAATGGAACGAGCCTGCCTACCGCGCAAAGCAGATCTGGCAAGGTTTGTATCAGCATTTCTATAACTCTCCTGAGCAATTTACGAACTTGCCAAAATCTTTGCGAGAAAAGCTTGCAGAGCATGTCATCTTCTCGCCCTTCAAGGTAAAGGTTTATCAAGACTCTTCAGACGGAACGACGCGCAAAACACTTTTTGAATTGCCCGATAAGAACTTGATCGAAGCGGTTCTCATGCGTTATGGCGACCCTGCTGATAATCCGCAAATTACCGCCTCCCCCACCGGACGCGGTGCCAAGAATCGTCGCACGCTTTGTATCTCCACACAGGCGGGTTGCGCGATGGGATGTGTCTTTTGCGCGACGGGTCAGATGGGCTTTAAGCGTCATCTTTCCAGCGGTGAGATCATTGCGCAAGTGATGTATTATGCGCGTATGCTCAAGGAAAAGAACGAAGTTGTCACGAATGTCGTTTTAATGGGGATGGGCGAGCCTTTCCATAATTACGATAATACGATGGAAGCGATTGACCGGCTCAACGATTCGAATGGCTACAACTTCGGGGCGCGTCGCTTCACCATCTCGACCGTGGGCTTGGTCCCGATGATCCGGCGTTTCGCAGACGAAAAGCGACAGGTGAATCTTGCTATCTCGCTGCACGCAGCGGATGATGAATCGCGTGTGAGCATGCTACCCATCAATAAGAAATATAAAATCGATGATGTACTCGATGCCTCTCGTTATTATGTTGCGCAGACCGGAAGGCGCATTACATTTGAATGGGCACTGATCAATGGTGTTAATGATACGCCCGAAGTTGCAAGAAAGCTTGCAGCGAGGTTGAAAGGTTTGTTGTGTCATGTCAATGCAATTCCGCTCAATCCTACCGCAGGCTATGAGGGTCGCGCCACAGATCGTCAACGGGCGGTGCTGTTCAGGGAAGCGCTGGAGCAGGCTGGCATTCCGTGCACAATACGCATGAAACGAGGAATCGATATCCAGGCGGGTTGTGGTCAACTGGCTGGGGCTGTTTCTTCTTAATGATAAGAATAAGTAAGAAAAACAAGCGTAATTAACTGGCTATACGCAAAATAGAATTATAATCAAATCCTGTGAAGATTTTTGACCTCTCGCGCGTTAATTCTATAGGACGCATGACTGAACCTCAGCCATCGTGGCTTATCTCTGAGTGCATCGCTGGAAATGAAGCCGCGATCGAAATGTTCGTGCGTCAATATGAAACCGGCGTTTTCAGGCTGACTCTATCCATTGTTGATGATCAGGCAGAAGCCAACGAAATCACGCAGGAGACGTTTATCGCTGCTTTACGATCCTTGCCTGCCTATGAGGACTATCGAGCTAGAAAATCGCTCAAAGCCTGGCTTTACACAATCGCTCTGAACCAGAGCCGCAGCCATCTTCGTAAACGAAAAACGATCGAGCGGCTGAGAACTACACTGAATTCAATCTTTCGAGTTGATACTCAAAAGCAGGTTTTGCCGGAAGAGTTAGTCATACAAAATGACAGAGAAGCCGAGATCTGGAACGCGCTGAACCAATTGGATGAAGCGTTTCGTACTGTTGTGGTTCTGCGATATTTTCATGAATTGCCAATTTCTGAGATCTCGGAAATCCTTTCTGTCAATGAAGGAACTATCCATTCCAGATTGCATACTGCACGCGAGAGATTGAGGAATGCACTAAACCCATTGCATGGAGAATAAGTAGAGATGCAAATCACACATGAAGAGGCTCATGAACTGATCCAATTCGGTATGGATCAAACATTAAAGCCCCAAGAAAAAAACAGCCTCCAAACTCACCTCAATGATTGCATAGAGTGTCGCAGCTTTGCTAAAGAGATCCATGAGCTGGAAACTCTTTTATTGCCAGCGATGCGAAGACATTGGAATCTTCAGCCTGCTCCCCTCTCGATGGAAGCTGTTACAAGCAAAAGAAAGACACAGCTAGCACCAAGTCTCATATTGGTTACACGCACAGTGATAATTAGTATTGTGTTTGCAGCTTTTGTTTTCACCGCATGGCAATTTACTGTTTCCAATAGTCGAGCATCTACCCCGATGCCAGTCAGTGTCTTGCCAATTCCCACTCCCTCGGGTCAATCTACAAGCACAAAGATCAGTTTCCAAAATTGTGAAGAGACA
>DASWEH010000385.1:0-6068 GCA_036394895.1 Anaerolineales bacterium | reverse complement strand
TTCTGGTTGGTAGTAATCAGAATAAGAAACAAAATAGGAGACGGCGTTCTCCGGGAAGAATTCCTTGAATTCCGCGTAGAGCTGCGCGGCCAGAGTTTTATTGTGCGCCATGATCAGCGCTGGCTTTTGTAATTCCTGAATGACGGAAGCAATCGTAAAGGTCTTGCCGGTGCCCGTGGCGCCGAGCAAAACTTGATTCTCTTTTCCCGAACGGACTCCTTCGACGAGTCCACGGATGGCTTCGGGCTGGTCGCCCATCGGCTGAAAGGGTGCTTGAAGTTTAAAATCCATAGTTTATTTTATTTGTGAAAAGGAAATAGGAACGGGTGTTCTATTATACCACGCTGCTATACTTTGACTCTAGCTCATGCCGCCGTCCTCGGCGGCGCTTATGATCCAGTCTCGGCGCCGATGACGCGCTGGGAGCATGGTTATTATCGGAGTGTATAATCACGCAAAATTTAGCAGAAGGTTTTATGAAAATACTTTTGAACATCATAAGCATATTGCTCATTTTGGCTGGAGGCACATTTTTCCTGCAGGGAATCAACGTTCTCCCAGGCAGTTACATGACTGGCGATCCCCAATGGGCAATCAATGGTGGCATTATGATCGTCATCGGAATCGGTCTGATGATTTGGGCGTTGCGAAAAAAATAAAGTGGTATGAGCGAATTTTTCCAGATCGGTGACCGGGTTCAGATCTTTCTCAATTCAGAAGTCTGGGGGAGCGAGGGTTGGTTCGAGGGAACAGTGGTCCGCATCGATCCGTATTCACGGCATCGCAGTTTTTATTGGGTACAACTGGATAATGAGGCGGAGGCAGTGCTTGGAAAAGGCACGAAACTGATCTCTGTCCTCAACCCAAAGAACATTCGGAAAGCATAATCGTTTTTTAATATAGAGCAAGTAGAATGGGTGGAACGTTCTGTAAGGATATAAATAATAAGGAAGTCTGTAATTTACCAAGTACCGCATAAGTAATAAGCCCGAAAAATTTATTTATTTTGCGAATAATTCAGAAAGGGTTCGTAATTTATGAAGTAAGCGGTAATATGGGGAATTCACTTCTATTTGGTCTTGTGTAGTGAGCGCATTTTATTGAAAGAGGAACGCAAATGAGTAAAAAAGCGATTGTTCTCCCATCCCTGCTCCTGATGTTGAGTTTTATTTTGTCGGCGTGTATCGGGCTGCTTCCATTGGAAGAGGAACCCGTCAGCGGTGAATTTGGTCCCAAAACATCACTTCAGGAACAGCAAGTCAAAACGTTCGAGGCGTTGTGGAAAAACCTGGAAGATAATTACATCTACTTTGAGACCGCAGATGTGGATTGGAAAGCCTTACATAATAAATATTTGGAGCAGGTCAACTCAGGGCTGACAGCTGATGAATTCAACAACCTGATGAAAGAATTGGGGGCAGATCTTCCGGTAGGCAGCCTGGCCTATGAAACCCGCGCAGAACGCATCGAAGCAGATACCGGCGATACCTCCTCTTATGAAGGCATTGGCGCGTTCGTTGGCTTTAGTGAAGATCCCGAACCACATATCATTTTGTTATCTGTGATCGAGGGCTCACCGGCAGAGAAAGCCGGATTAAAAGCGCATGACAGTATTTTGGAGATTGACGGAACGCCCATCCAAGTGGAGGAAGGCATCACTGCCATAAATCGCGTGAAGGGTCCGGCCGGTAGTTCGGTGACGCTCAGTATCCAGAGTCCGGGAAGTGCCGAGCGTTCCATCGATGTGAAACGCGGAAAATTAACCAGCACCGGCAAATTGGAAGCCTCGAATATCCAGGGGACGAATTATGGATACCTGCTTTTTCCTCCCATTGGTTATAGCACTCTGGCAGACGACGTTACAAAGAGTCTTCAAACCTTCACCACCAATCGAACTCTGGAAGGAGTGATCCTTGACTTGCGGATTGCAGGCTCAACAAGGGGCTGGCCGCTCGAAGACTTGTACACCATGTTCTATCGAGGTGCGATGGGCGAATTTTACAACCGCGAGAAAAAACAAGTAGTGGAAGTAAAAGGACAGGATGTGGTCGGCTCTCAAAAGGTCCCGCTGGTTATCCTGGTTGGACAAAATACATCGGGTTCTCCCGAGATCCTGGCTGGCAGCCTTCAAATGCACAAAAGGGCCGCGCTGATCGGTGAGACGACACCTGGCGCCGTCGAAACGTCTTCAGCCTATTACCTGCCAGATGGTTCGGAAGTATTTATTGAAACGACATCCTTCATCCTGCCCAATGGTGACGAACTGGGAACGACCGGAGTGATCCCCGATATTTCACTCCAGCAGGGTTGGGACGAGGTCTTGCCGAATAAGGATCCGGTGCTTGACCGGGCGATTCAATATCTGGATGAACAGCAATGAAAAAATTACTGGTTTATGCCCTTAGTGCCCTATTGCTTGCATCCTGTTTGCCCAAGGATGTACAGGTCCCACAAAGCCCCTTGCTTTCCACGCTCGAGCGAAAATCTGGCTTGATCGCCTACCTTGGCGTGGATGGAAACATGTATGTCTCTGATCAGGGAGGTAGGCATCTCAAACAGCTCACAGAAGATGCAGTGATCCCGCAGAGTCAGGGTGACCCATTGTTTTATTATCAGTATCCGACCTGGTCACGCGATGGAAATCGGCTGGCGTTCATTGGCTTGAAGTCTGATGGTTCACAGACCCAATCAAAATTGATGATTGCCAATATGGATGATGACTCTGTTCATGAAATTTATAAGAGTGATAGTGAGCATCCCATTTATCTGAACTGGTCGCCTGATAATGAAAATCTAGGTTTTATCTCGACCAACGTTTCAGGGCAGAACATCATCCTGCAAAGCATTTCTGCACAAGGCGGGGATCGAACCATTCTCGATACAGGCTCACCCTATTACTGGTCATGGGCGCCAGATGGAAAGGTGATGATTGTCCATGCGGGGGGGACAGTTGCCTCCGCGCCTGAACACATTGCATTTTTAAATGTGAATTCCTCAACGGTCACCGAACAAGGGCTGGATTCGACTCCCGCTTCCTTCCAAGCTCCAGCCTGGTCGCCAGATGGAAGCCATATCGCCCTTGCGCGTGTATCCGATAAAGAAAACCAGATCGTTGTCACAGATGCCGCAGGCAAGAACCCCAAAAAGATCGGCACATTTGCAAACAAAACTGCGTTCGCCTGGTCCAGCAACAGCACCCGCCTCGCCTACATTGACGGTGATCAGTTGCTGGATGCGGGGACGTTCGGTCCTCTGCATGTTGTTGATCTGGAGACATCCAAGGAAACGGTTGAAGACGCGAACATCATCGCATTCTTCTGGTCGCCAAGCGGAGAGGAAATTGCTTATTTCATTCTGCAACAGGCAAGTAATGATTCAAGCGGGTCTTCCGGCGGTTCTGGACAAACGACTCCCCAGTTTGTCCTTCAACTGCATGTGCTGGATGTAAGGACTGGAAAAAGCCGTGAATTATTTACCTACCGGCCCACACAACAATTTTTGAGCGTCCTCCCTTATTTCGATCAATATCATCAATCTGCCACCATCTGGTCGCCCGATAATAACAATCTCGTGCTGTCATTTTTAGATAATTCTGGAAATCCGGGCATTGCCGTTGTCGCAGCCTCCGGTAAATTGGAGCCGCGCCTGCTGGCACCAGGCTATTTAGCGTTCTGGTCATGGAAGTAGTTATGGAGTCCGACAGTTTGCTGTCGAGTTATCAGCGGCAAGCCGCTGGACTCCAAAGATAAAAAACGGGCTGGGATTTTCATCCCAGCCCGTTCGTTTTGTTTCACTTCGTTTTCGCCTTCGCAGCAGATTTGGTCTTCGGCTTTGACTTCGTCTCCTCGACAGGAACTTCTTCCTGTTTATTGCTATTCCGGTTAACCATGGTTTCCTCCACCAGAGACTTCAACAACAACTCGCTATCCATCGTCTGATCGCCTGTTGCGGCAGCACGTATGATTTCAATACACTGTTTGCCGGTCAGGTCATTTCGATCCAGCAATGCCTGGGCGACCGCGTGGACTTCAGCAGAGCGTGAGACCAACACTTGTTCCGTCTGTTCCTCGAGTTTTCTCCAGAATTTTTCAACAAGTTCCGTCTTCTCTTTGCCGACCGACATCCCTGGTTGCATTTGCATATCCAACGGAGGACCAAAGTAACCATAATGCGCCAGTTGCCATAAACGCGCTCGCACATTTTGGAAATCGCTGGTAGCACCCGTCCAATATTCGCCCAGGAAAATCTTGGTCGCTACGTGTCCAGCCATCGAAACCAGAATATCAGCCACGAAAGTGCGTAGAGGCAGAGCATAGATATCATAATTTGGTACAGGCAACACATAGCCTAAGGCTTCAGAGCGGCGGACAATACTCACGCGTACAATGCGTTCATCGGGGCGGAGATAATATTGAACCACTGCATGACCAGCTTCATGGTAGGCAACCTGTCTGCGCTGGTCCTCTTCCATTTCTTCAATGGGATTTTCCAAGCCCATCGCCTGTTCCTGGAAGGCAAGCTCAATATCATGCTGCGCGACCTTCTCGCGTCCATCGAACAACGCCAAGCGGACAGAATCCTTCGTGATCGCAGACATGATTCGAGCGGGCGTTGCCCAAGAGGTATCACTGACAATCGCCTCGATGTCCACTGTCTCATCCGTTTTGATCTTGTTCAGATAATATTTCACCATCTCACGGCGACCGCTACGGTCCGGCTTATTCACTACGACCGTTCGGTCAAAGCGACCTGGACGCGTGAGCGCCGGGTCAAGCACATCCGGCCGGTTGGTCGAGCCCATGAAGAGGATATGCCAATCGCGCGGAGGCACTGGCTTCCCACGGAACTGATACCAGCGCGCCCGCAGCTTCTCCCAGCGAGTCTGCTCATTGATGCCATCCATTTCATAGAGCAAGCGGGTAAGAGCACCTGTGCCCATCATTCCCATCCCCATACCACCCATTCCCATCCCCATACCGCCTTGGCCGCCCATCACACCACCACGTGACATACCTACTGCGTCAATTTCATCAATGTAAGCAATACATGCGCCATATTCACGCGCCAGCTTGCGGGCACGGCCAATAAAGCTGATCATCTTGAGCACATCCACGCCAAAGAACATAGCGCGGAAGCCCGAGCCTTCAATCGAGAGGAAAGCAATTCCTGCCTCACCCGCCATCGCTTTTGCCAGCAGCGTTTTGCCAGTACCTGGTTCACCATAGAGCAACAATCCGTTGATGAACTGACCACCCATCTTCTGAAATTTTGTGCGATCAGAAAGCAAGGATATCCATTGGCGTACCATCTTGATCAGATTTGGCTGACCCTTATAATCGTCAAAAGTCACCTGTTTTGGGTCACCGGGGCGAATGGTTTCCACACGCGAACGAGCCATAAACCAGAAAATGGCTACAAACTGAATAATTGCCATAAAGAGAATGAAAATGACACGGAAGGCAAGACTGAGCACAACCAGAACGATGTTCAACACTTCGGGGCTGATGATCGCCCAGTAGATAAGCCCATTAAACGCGGCCCAACCCAAAGTGCCGAAGAAAAAACGCGCAGGTTTTCCAGAAGCTGCCCAAATAAAGACGCGCAGTTGAACATATAGGAATAACAATCCAAGCAGAACGTAACCCAAGATAATCAGGCCGTTTATAACCATGATGCGGGCGTTCGTGGAAACGATTGACATTGAAACGAGCAGATTTATTCCCCCCCAGACAAGTAATCCCAGCATGGTCCACGAACGCCAGGCACGGACGTTACTGAACACATATCCGAGTGCACCCAGCGAAAGTGGATTTAACCACCAGGCAATGGCAATGCCCCATGCCAAGATCATCTCACGGCTGGAACGAGAGGCATTCGTGGTCACAAACCAGATCGCGGGAGCCGAAACAAAAAGAGTGAGGAAAAGACCGAGCATCCAGCCGATTGCGCCATAAAGGTCTGTGGAGGCTCTTGCCATAGAAGCCATACGAGCCTTTTTTGACCCTTCATCGTGGATTGGCATAAGTTTCGCATCGCTGCCCTGCGGAGATAATTCAGTCGCGGACATA
>DASWEH010000384.1:0-16320 GCA_036394895.1 Anaerolineales bacterium | reverse complement strand
GCACCGATTTTTGACCTACGGTACAACAACCACGGTAAGCCACTGAACGTCCATTTGCGTGGCACAAATTTTCAGTTGAAAGTTTGGGAAGCATTGCTGCAAGTGCCGGCGGGGACTGTGACCACCTATGAAGGGATTGCTGCCAGGATTGGCAAGCCCAGCGCTATGAGGGCAGTTGGCACAGCCATTGGTCACAACCCGATCGCGGTGTTGATCCCCTGTCATCGCGTGATCCGAAAGGTTGGCGAGTTCGGAAATTACCGCTATGGCGCGCTGCGAAAGAAAGCATTGCTGGCAAGAGAATTTGTTACAACGTCGCTGGTTGAGTAGTTCCGAGCCGCTTCGCGGCGAGAAACGTATCGAAACCAGCAATTGCAGGCAAATATGAAATTGCTGGTTTCGACACCTGCACTTCGATTTGCTCACCTGCACTGCGTGCCGGCGCATGTGTGGCAAATCGTGCCGGTGCAAGTGTACAGGCGAGACGAACACTCGCCCTACTCAACCAATGGTTTATGAATAAAAGGAAACAAATGAAAACAAAAATTTGGATTGCTTTACTAGCACTTTATATCGTTTGGGGGTCGACGTATCTGGCAATTCGTTTCTCGGTGGAGACGATTCCACCGTTTCTCCATGCGGCGTTGCGTTTTTTGATTTCCGGCGCGATTCTGTTCATTTGGCGGCGCATGGCAGGTGACCCTGCACCGACGTTAAGCAATTGGAAATCGACGGCAATCGTGGGCGCTGCGCTACTGCTTGGCGGAAATGGTCTGGTTGCCTGGGCTGAACAAAGCGTGCCTTCCGGCATCGCGGCGCTGATGATCTCTACGTCCCCGTTCTGGCTGGTCTTGTTCGAAGCGCTACGCACAGGAGTCAAGCCAACCTGGAACTCGATCCTCGGTTTAATTGTCGGTTTTGGAGGTGTATTCCTTCTGATCGGTCCCGCTGAAATCACAGGAGGAGAAGGTAGTTTCGATACATTTGGGATCATTCTACTGCTGCTTGCGCCGTTGTTTTGGTCACTTGGGTCGATCTACGCTCGAGGCGCGGACATGCCTAAATCCACACTGCTTTCAACGGGTATGCAGATGCTGACCGGCGCGGTAGCGCTGTTCATTGTCAGCCTGGTGAAAGGTGAGTTAAATGGATTCAGCTTCGGGCTTGTTTCGATGCGCTCCTGGCTGGGTCTCACATACCTGATCACATTCGGGTCGCTGGTCGGATTCGTCTCTTATGGATGGCTATTACATAACGCGCCCGTTTCATTGATGTCCACATACGCGTACGTGAATCCAGTCGTGGCAGTGTTCCTGGGAAATTTGCTGGCAGATGAGCCGTTGAATGCACGCATTCTGGTTGCCTCTGCGATCATTATCGGGTCGGTTATATTTATCAATAGTGCGCGGCAAGTGAAGGTCAAGACAGAACCGTTGCAGGCCGTCCCTGACGGCGATGACTAAATGAGAACATATAAAGGCTGAGATTGCTTCGGGCTACACCTGCATGCTTTGCTCACCTGCACTGCGTGCCGGCGCATGTGTAGCAAATCACGTGCCGGTGCCAGTGATGCCCTCGCAATGACGAAAAAATCCACTACCTGCATAGTGCAGTTGGAAATTCATTCTGACATATCACAAAGGAGCGAAGAAATGGACGCAAAAGATCTCGTCAAACAAGTGAAAGAAGATGAAGTCAAGTTTATCTCATTGCAGTTCACGGATGTGACCGGCACGGTGAAAAGTGTTGACATGCCATTGAGCGGACTGGATGGCGCGCTCGAAGACGGCGTATGGTTCGATGGCTCGTCGGTGGAAGGGTTCGCGCGTATTCAGGAGAGCGACATGCATCTGCGGCTCGATCCGGAGACGTATGCAGTTCTGCCCTGGACCTCGTTGGAACGACGCCGGGCGCGCATCTTCTGCGATATCTTCACGCCGGATGGCAAGCCATTTGAAGGTGACCCACGCGGCGTGTTGAAGAAATTGATGGCGAAAATCGCCGAACGCGGCTGGACGTATAACATCGGTCCCGAACCAGAGTTCTTCTTGTTCAAAGGTGAGAACGGACGGGGTGTTCACCCTGTTCCGCATGATGTTGGCGGATACTTTGATTTTTCATCATTTGATGAAGCGGCTCGCGTGCGGACTCAGTTAATGGATGCGCTGAGCTCCATGGGACTCGGCATAGAAGTAGGACACCATGAAGTGGCATTGGGTCAGCATGAAATTGACTTCCGCTTCGAGAATGCCGTGAAAGCCGCGGACAATGTGTTGACGTTGAAATACACCGTCAAAGCGATTGCTGCCCAGCACGGGCTGACCGCATCCTTCATGCCCAAGCCTGTCTTCGGCATCAATGGTTCCGGCATGCACTGTCATCAGAGTCTCTTCGACAAGAGCGGCGAAAATCTATTCTTCGATCAGAACGATGAGTATCACATCTCGAGCGTTGCTTACTCATTCATCGCGGGACAGCTCAAGCACGCCCGCGGGCTCGCGGCACTGGTCGCGCCGACAGTCAATTCATACAAACGACTTGTCCCAGGTTATGAGGCGCCAGTCTACATCGGCTGGGCACAGATCAACCGTTCCGCACTGATCCGCATCCCGCGCTACACCGAAGGACGTAACAAAGCCATGAGGGCAGAGTTGCGCTTCCCCGATCCGTCCTCGAATCCATATCTCGCGTTCGCAGGCATGCTCGCGGCTGCATTGGATGGCATTGATAATAATCTCACGCCTGCCAAGCCATTGAATAACGTCAATCTGTATCATCTCGACGCGAAGGAACGCAAGAAACTAGGTGTCGGTGAATTGCCTGGTTCTTTGGCCGAAGCGTTGAATGAGCTTGAGAAAGACAAAGTGCTTGTTGAGGCGTTGGGTCCGATTGCCTACGAAGCGTTCTCCCGCGCCAAATGGGAAGAGTGGGATCAGTATCGAATCCATGTGACAGATTATGAGATTGAACGCTATCTAGAAACTGCATAGCATGGTAAGTAGTAAGTGGGGATTAGTATTGGAAACCAGAGAATTAAAGATTGAGACCTGCGAGGGATAATATCCTTCGCAGGTCTTGTCTTATAATGAGAAGAGAAAAGAATTTAGTTGCCCCTCAAGAATACATATGAAGTCACGCATTTTTATCAATGTTTTGTCCTTAATCATTTTGCTTTCAGCAACTTTAGGTTCCTGTACATCTGCCCCAACCATGCCAATTCAACTGGCTTCTTTTACTGAAAATGATGTCAGTGTATCTATTGCGTTGGAGCATCCCTCCGCTGAGAATTACTTTTTATCTGCCACCTTTACGCCTCCAGATGGTTATCACTTATACAGTAAGGATATGCCTGTCCATGGGATTAATGGCTTGGGGCGTCCTACTCTGTTCGAATTGACAGCAAACAGTCACATAAGAGCGAGCGGTGAATTGATTGAGAGTGTGAGCGCCCAACAACTATATTTCGAACCACAGGAATTGCCGGTTTATCCGCTTGGTGGAGTAACTCTGAGTCTACCTGTCGAGCTTCCACCCGGGAAAAATTGGGTCAACGATGAACTCAAAATCACATTTATGGCGTGTAGTAGCAACCAGTGTAAACCTCCCGTCGAAGGAAAGATCATATCTATTCGTGTCCCGGGTGCATATTTGTTTGAAAACCAATAGATAGGAAATTAAACATGAACAAAAAGATCATAATTATTTTCATAACAGCTATTTTGTTAGCTTGCAATTTCCTGTTCCCACAAAAACCAACCTCGATGCCCGAGACGATCGCGCGAGGAACAGAAGCTGCTTCGCAATCCAGCGAGTCCGAAAACCTCGTGTCCGCTGGCTTCACTATTGTCCGCTTGCATCCTAAAGGCGACTTACAAACCATGCTTGCAAATGAAGCGCAAAAAGCAATAGCGCTCAAACAAATGCCTGTCGTTGAATTTGACGCGACATGGTGTCCACCCTGCCAGGCAATTGAGGCAGCCATCAAATCCAAGAATAAATTAATGCTCAACGCATATCGTGAGACCTATATTATTAAGCTGGATGTAGACGAATGGAGATGGAAGAATGGCAAAGTTCAAGATTTCCATTTTAATGCCATACCAGTTTATTTCAAGCTCGATTCGGAGGGCCATCAAACTGATGATGTTATTGATGGCGGCGCATGGGGAGAGGATATTCCCGAAAATATTGCGCCAGTGATGGATGAGTTTTTTCACGGAGGATAAGCGGGTAATGCCCTCACCAAGAAATGTTTAATATTTCAGGCTTAGAATAACTATGCCCAAAGACATTTTCCTCTCTTATTCCCGCCGCGACCAGGAATTCGTCACTCGCCTTGCATCAGACTTAAATGAGCATGTCGCTTTTGTGTGGTTTGACCGATCCACAATTCAACCTGGGCAAAAGTGGCACGAAGAAATTATGGAAGGCATCCAGGAATGTAAAGCTTTCATCCTAGTTTTATCTCCTGATGCGCTGGAATCGCGTCATGTGCGCGAAGAAGTTAACAAGGCATTGGACCTGGGCAAAACGATTTTTCCTGTCATATACCGTCCCGCCAAATGGACAGGTGAAGTTGAATATCTGGTCAAAGAGGTTCAAACGCTTGACCTGCGCTCAGGCAGTTACACAGATAATTTCCAAAAATTGGTCGATGGTCTGATTGAAGCCGGGGCGGCAAAAGCAACAGGAGAACGACCCTTCCTTCGCCAGCCAACGAAAACCAGTTTGAACATTGTTTTGAGCAAAATCCCTAGCTGGGCACTTGCCTGGAGTCTCGGCTGGTTGGCCTTTTGGATTGTTGTACTTATATTCCTCGCCATCATTGTTGCCAGTCAGAACAAACTAGGAAGCAATGATTTTTTGAACTTCATGTTTATTCTGATCAGTGGCGGGATTGGAGGCTTTACAGGCGGTCTGCTTGCAGGCTTATTTACAATGCTTGCGTTACGACCAAACGCGCCTTCTATTTCATGGAAGCATATGTCCCCCACCATTTGGATTTGGGGAGTCAGTGGTCCGCTAGGCATGGTTCTATCTGGCGTAATTACATCTTCCATGGTTGCGGTAGGTATGATTAGTGTTCAACGCAAAGAACTAAACTGTGAAGGAATTAGCCAATGTATCGGTGCCGCCTTCGGAAGTGCTATCGGAGAAGCAATTGGCTTGGTTATTCTCATTTTAGCGGTATTCTTACTTTTTGTGATTGTTGCCTGGTTCCTCACCGGGATGTTCGCTGGCTGGCTTGCCGTGCGTCACATCCGCAGGCTGGAACCGGGCATTACAAACAGGCAGGGCTGGGGAGTCGCCACTGGCTGGGGATGCGGCGCGATCGTAGCGGCGGTCGTTATGATTTTTTTGATTGTAATGCTTACAAACACATTGGGGCTATAACGAACCGCGCAAAATCGTCTCAACTTGTTTTCGCAAGCTGGTTGGGTGAATTGAGCTTGTCGTGATTTTCTTAGCACCCAGGAATTTCACAAACCGTGTCAATCCCCTGCCAAGCGCATTCGCAAACTCGATATCTTTCACCGGCGCGTCGTCTTCGAGCCAGAAGCCTTTGATCTCCAGCGTCATTTTTGTGCGGTCAAGTTTGGGGTCGAGCCGCGCCACCAAGTCGTCACCGTATAAAATCGGCAGCACATAATAACCCCAGCGACGTTTCTCCGCAGGCGTGTACACTTCCCACTTGTACTCAAAATCGAACAATTTCTTTGCCCGTCCGCGCGCACTGACGATATCCAGTGGAGAGAGGAACGTGACTTCTTCCAGCGTGGTCGTTTCTTTTGGCTTCCATCCTTTGGGGATTTTTCCCTTTTCGAGAGATTCCAACGCTGGCACGTCCTCTGACAAAACGAGGTAAGTATCGCGTCCACCTTCGACCTTGACCTGCTTCGCCTTGCCAGACTCAAGCCACGCCGCGATCAGTTGACTCATTTCTACGCGCGAGTAGTTGTGTTGCGTATCATATTGCAATGCGGGCTTAAGCACAGCTTCCCGGAATAATCCCCGGAACGAAATATTCTGCCGGAGGAAAAAATCTTCTGCTTCTTTTTCGCTCGCAATATGATCATATTCTTTGGGTGCAATATTCTCGCGAAAATCATAGACGCGCTCAAATCCCTCGCGGTGATGGATCATCAATTCGCCGCACAACCACATATCGAAAAGTGCCAGGGATGTATCCTTACGCCCGCGATAATTTCCGTCAACGGCATTGCCTGTGAAATTACGATTCCCAAGCGGACCGCGTGCCCGCAACTCAGCACGCACCCGTTCGAATAGTTCAGGATTGGACAACACGAAATCTTCCACTCGCTTATGGTGCTTCCGACGCTCCATATGGACGCGATAATATGGCAGGTTCGACATGGGATACATCGCCAGCCAGCCGCCATAGTCAAAAAATTCGCGATCCTGGTACGCCATCTGATATAGGTAATCAGACTTGTAATCCAGTACGCGGCTGTGCAGCACAATATCCTGGCTGCGCGCAAAAATGTTGAGCGGATCCAATTGCACTGCCTCACATTCGCGGATGGCTTGGGCTGTCCCTTTTTTGCCTTTCCAACGGCGGCCTGGCCAAAGTCCCTGTTTACCAAGCACGAAGCGACGGGCCGTCTGGTTAGAAATAATAATCGGCGTCATAGATTTACACGATCTCCGCGCGTCTCTGGGACAGAGATCACCAGAAAATGAACATGTGCCCGTGAGTTATTCTTAAATTGATGTTTGGTCATGGGAGCGACTTCAAGACCCTGTCCTTTTTGTAAAGTGAGTTCATGATTTTCAAATGACATAGTTCCTTCTCCCTCAAGTATATAAAAAAATTGTCTTGCTTGCTCATGATAGTGTGTCACTTCCGCACTCCCTGCAGGAACACGTTCCTGAATTACACTCATGTCATTGCGTTTTAATAGATACCAGCCATCGCAATTTCCTCCCCAGATATAGTGTTCTGCGTTCTCAATAGAAATTGACATACTATCCCTATAACAACTCTACCTACATGAAACTTATCGCAGGTAGAGTGAGGATCGAGATTTAAAGTAATGAAAAGCGTGCTTTTATTCTAGCACAAATATTCTAAGAAAGAAATGCAGATTTTTACCCCAACTCAAACGGCAAATGGATTGAAGTTCGTGCCTCGATCGTAATAGTCTTCATTCTCGCCAGAGTAAATGAGTTCGTGAACTCACCAGTCCAGAAGCCAGCCAGGCTCGCCAGCACAATGCCACCGGTGCTCATTCCACCCAAGATCGCATTATAGGCAGCATCTCCTGCATAGTTCTGCCAGGTCGCTTCACCGGGCATCAACGGACGATCCAGAAGATAAACGCGCTCAATGCAAGACAGGCAAAGCCGGTCCAGATCACGCGCCGCGAACGTTTGTATCCATACACTTCCGTAAGAATGTCTCCGAAAATATAACTAATCGGAAAGAGGATTGTTCCGGCATCGAAAGCCATCCTCACCCTGAACAAGCTAAATCCCCAATCTACGATCTTGGCGGAGGAGGCAATATTACTCACGACCAGCACTGTCACAAAGACAGCCATGATCAGGTCAAAGAAGCGATGTTGTTTCACGACATTATTGTGTGACAGCTGTGTCTTGTGCTTTTTCGATCATCCTGCAAAAGGAACACAAATCATCTGTGGAGGTGGGTTGTCCGCATTTGGGGCAGGAATGCAAATGGGCTCGTTCCATATTTTTTTCGATGAACAAATCACCGCGTTTTCTGGCTTCCAGAAAACGCAAATAAAACGTAAGCTTGGCGCCAGGACGAGCTGTTTCGAGCTGGTTCAACAATTCCTTGTAATAGATCGATTGCGACCCCTCCGCGAACGGACATTCTTCGTAAATATATTCGATCCCGCGCGCCAGTGAATAAGCAGTCATTTCACGTTCGTAAAAGCGACAGAGTGGCTTGACCTTACGCGCCAACCCATCCGAAGCAGGCAAGACGGGTCCCTGCCGCAAGAGATACTCACTCGACCATGACAACGTATTTCCGAATAGTACGGCGGCCTCGTCGTCGAGGTTATGACCCGTCGCAAGCACATCATAACCAAGGTCGCGCGCGATGCGGTTCATCTCATGGCGCTTTGCCAATCCGCAGACCGCGCACGGCTTGCCATGTCCACGGTGCGAAATTTCCGAAAGCACCGGGATGGGTTGACCGTACGTTTTTTCAATATCCACGATATGAAGCTTCAGGTTGTGCTCGCTCGCAAATTTTTCAGTGAGTCGTTGTGACTCGTGTGAATAGTTAATTCCACCATTGATTCCCAGACCGAGATAAAGTCCGTCGGCCTGATAGCCGAGGCGATTGAGAATATCCCATAAGGCAAGCGAGTCCTTGCCGCCTGAAACCGCGACGAGCATCTTCTCGTCGTGTGTGAACATCTCATATTTTTTGATAAAGCGCTCGGTCTGTTCGGGAACCCATTCCAAATAGTGTTCCTTGCATAAGGCCAGTTTGTGCTGGCGCATGTTGACAGAGGCTTTCTGACCACATTTACGACATTTCATAAGAAACTCTCTTCAAACACAAAAGACACGAAGTTCACAAAGGTTTTTCTTTAGAGTCCTTCGTGTCCTTCGTGTTTAATAAATCATCCTCCAGAAATCACCGCGATCAACTTGACCACATCGCCATCCTTCAGAATCTCATCCTCCAAGATCATTTCCCCCTCCCGCGTGGCAATGACAGACTCGGGCAGGATGTTGATTTTCTGCAATGCAGAAAGCAGCGTCATGCCGGCTTTCACTTCATATTCCTTGTTGCGCAAAACCAGTTTAACCAAATTGGCTCCTTCGAAAGAGATTCTACCATCACGACAGGCAGCACTAAACAGGCCGGATGTCTTGACAGCAATCCCCTGTAACTGTACGATTGCCTCATGCGAATTGGAATGATGGTGGATACGTACAAGCCGTATGTCAGCGGCGTCACAAATTATGTGGACTTGAATAAACGTGCCCTCGAACGTGCAGGGCACGAGGTTTATGTATTCACCTTTGGCGACGATGAATATCAGGATGATGAACCTCGCGTCTTCCGAAGCCCTGGGCTACCTCTCGCAGACACCGGTTTTTACCTATCCCTGCGTTATAAGACCAAACACAAGAAACTTCTCCAAACCATGGATGTGGTGCACGTTCACCATCCATTCTTGAGTGGGAGGCTTGCGCTGAACTACTGCCGCCCCGCCAGAATTCCAATCGTCTTCACCAACCACTCCCGCTATGACCTGCTCGCACAAGCCTACATCCCTCTCATGTCAGATGAAGTGAGTCACAGTCTCCTGCAAGCTTACTTGCCCGATTTTTGTGAGGCAGTGGATCTGGTGGTTTCTCCGTCGGCAAGCATGGAAAAAATCCTGCGTGAACTTGGCGTAAACGGCCATATTGAAGTCGTCCCTAACGGCGTGGATTTACAGAAGTTCCATCAGCCGAAACCATTTTCACGTTCCGAATTTGGCTTTACTGAAAAGGATATTCTTTTAGTTTACGCGGGTCGGATCGCGCCTGAAAAAAACATCAGCTTCCTGCTACAATCTTTTGCAGGGATTGCGCAGATGCTGCCCAATGTGTATTTGCTGATCGTTGGTGGTGGGAAGAGACAATTTGAGGAAGAAGTCCAAAACCTGATCCTCCAACTAGGGATTGCAAACCGTGTTCATAGTACAGGCATGATTGCCTATGAGGATATACCATCATACCTGTCCATGGGTGATATCTTCGTCACCACATCCGTGTCAGAGACGTTTGGGATGTCCACGGTTGAGGCGATGGGCGCGGGATTGCCGATCGTGGGTGTTCATTCGGCGGGCACGAGCGACATTGTCGAAGATGGGAAAACGGGATTTCTCTCCACAGAGGATCTAGCCGCCTTCACCGCCAAACTGATGTATCTATGTCTGCATCCCAGCCTCCGCCAGGAAATGGGACTTGCGGCGCGTGAGGCTTCGAAACAATACGACATCGAGCGCACCACGAATATCCTGCTCAAGCACTACATTCGTCTCACCCAAAATACAAGACCTCTGAAGCGAAGTCTGGATGAACGCTTGATGGGAGTTCTGGAAGAGTTCCTGAAATGAAGCACAATCAGAAAATTGGTAAGTGGGGCGAAGATGCAGTTACTACATATCTTGAACAACGCGGCTATGAGATCATCACACGCAACGCACGGACGCCCTATGGCGAAATCGATATTGTTGCAAAACAAGCTGATATTACTATCTTTGTCGAGGTCAAAACGCGGACCTCGAACAAAATGGGGTTACCCGAAGAATCGGTCAATCCGCGTAAGCAAGCACACATGCTCGCCTGCGCCGAGTATTACGCGGCTGAGAATGGCATCGATCATTGGCAGATCGATGTGATTACAGTGGAGGGGAAAGTAGGCTTAGAACCAAAGATCACGCATTTTGAGAATGCAGTTCAATAAACCGCCTCTCATCCTCATCGTCGGACCTACCGCGGTTGGCAAGACAGAGCTTGCCATTCAACTCGCGGAACGGCTGAACGGCGAGATCGTCTCTGCAGATTCACGTCTCTTTTATCGCGGGATGGATATTGGGACTGCAAAACCCACGCGCGAAGAACAAGCGCGCGTGCAACATCACTTAATTGACATTGCAAACCCCGATGAAATTTTGAGTTTAGCTGTCTTTCAACAGAAAGCACGTGAAGTTATGGCTGATATTCATACACGCAACAAAATCCCGTTTTTAGTTGGCGGTACGGGACAATACATTCGCGCAGTGACAGAAGGATGGAAGCCACCTGAAGTGCAACCTGATGAACGATTGCGAAATGAATTAGAACGGTTAAAAGAAGAAAAAGATATGTATTGGTTACACGAAAGACTAAAGGCTCTTGATCCTCTTGCGGCTGAGAAAATTGATCCGCGTAATTATCGTAGAACGATCCGCGCGTTAGAGGTTATTTTGACGACAGGCAGAAGGTTCTCCGAGCAGCGTGGACAAAGCGAATCGCCTTATCATCTCATCGCAATTGGGTTAACGCGTTCACGCGCCGAATTATATGAACGCGTTGATCAACGGATTGATATGATGTTTGCAAATGGATTTTTGGAGGAAGCGAAAAGCTTGTTAGCGAAGGGCTACTCCCCCTCCCTGCCGACGATGTCCGCAATCGGTTATCGCGAGTGCATAAGGGTAGTCAACGGTGAGCTAAGTGAGGAGCAGGCGAAGGTTGAGATCAGACGCGCAACCCGCATCTTTGTCCGCCGGCAGGCAAATTGGTTTAAGGAGTCCGATCCAAGTATCAAGTGGTTTCGAGTCGAGGAGGGAGTTGTTGAAAAGATCGAGACTTATATTCGCAAGTCGTTATGACATACAATTCTCCGATCTAGCCATACGCTTCAACTGCGCTCCCTTCGGCAAGCCCAGGGTCGCTCCGCTCACTACAGTCCCGGCTCCCTTCGGGAGCGCGAAGACATTTGACTTTTGATTCTTCCTTGTATATACTGAGAATAACCAATAAAGGAGAAGGTATCATGAATGACCGTCCATGGCTGGCTCATTATGACAAGGGGGTTCCACAGACAGTTGAAATTCCTGAAGCGCCATTATTTTATTTTTTGGAAGAGGCGGCGCGAAAATATCCTGACCGGGCCTGTACGATTTTCAAGGGCGCGGTCATTTCGTACAGAGAGATGAACGCGCTGACTGACCACATGGCAGCCGCGCTCGTGGAGCTAGGAGTGAAGAAAGGGGATCGGGTGGGAATCTTCATGCCAAACGTACCGCAGTTCATTATCGCGTATTTTGGCATTCTCAAAGCGGGCGGCGTGGTCGTGGCTGTTAACCCAACCTATCCACCTGACGAGGTTCTGACACCAGTCAATGACGCAAACATCGAGATCATATTCACATTAACCCGCTTCTATAAAGTTTTGAAAGCGGTCCGCGAACGCTCCAAGCTCAAAAGGATTATTGTCTCTAACATCAAAGAGGCTCTTCCGCCTTTCACGAGTTTGCTATTCACCTTGTTGAAAGAGAAAAAGGAAGGTCATTCCCTGGAGGCGCTGGATGAGCGCGATCTGTGGATGAAAGACCTGCTCAAGAAACACGAGAATTCTCCAAAACCAAATATCGAAATCACTCCGGATGACACAGCCCTATTCCAGTATTCTGGCGGAACAACAGGTATTCCTAAAGGTGCGGTCGCCACGCATCGAAATGTGGTTGCCAACACCCTACAAATGCGCGCCTGGTTCGTAAACTCCGTCGACGGACAAGAGGTGTATCTGATGGGCATTCCACTGTTCCATGTGTACGGAATGGTGGCAGGCATGAGCGTCGCGATGGCAATGGGCGCAAGTTTGGTCATGGTGCCAAACGCGCGCGACCTAAAAGATGTTTTGGAAAATATCAGCAAATACAAAACGACCATCTTCCCTGGTGTGCCGCTGTTATATAACGGGATTAATAACCACCCAGATGTTAAGGCAGGAAAATACAATCTCTCCTCAATCAAGGCATGTATCTCTGGTTCTGCGCCTCTGATGCGCGAGACGAAAGAACAGTTTGAAAAATTAACGGGCGGAAAAGTGTTTGAAGGTTATGGGCTTTCCGAAGCGCCGACCGCGACACACTGTAATCCGCTATTAGGCGTGAATAAGACCGGTTCCATTGGAATGCCGTTACCCAATGTGGACGTAAAAATCATCAGCCTGGATGACGGTGAAACAGAAATGCCACTGGGCGAGATCGGCGAGATTGCTATCCATGGTCCGCAAGTAATGAAAGGCTATCACAACATGCCCACCGAAACAGCCAATACGCTGCGCAAGATGAAAGACGGTAAAACCTGGCTGTTCACCGGTGACATTGCCCGCATGGACGAAGACGGCTACTTCTATATTGTTGACCGCAAGAAGGAACTGATCAAACCAGGCGGCTTTCAGGTCTGGCCGCGTGAAGTGGAAGAAGCCATTTCAGCACACCCCAAAGTGCTGGAGGTGGGCGTGGGCGGCATCCCAGACCCAAACCGCGGCGAGGCGGTCAAAGCCTGGATTGTGGTCAAGCCGGGCGAAACATTAACAGTAGAAGAACTCAAGGCTTTTTGCAAAGAGCACCTCGCTCCGTATAAAGTTCCTTCCCATTTTGAATTTCGAAATGAATTGCCAAAGACGACCGTTGGGAAAATTTTGAGACGTGAACTGGTGAGACAACATAAAGAAGGCGTACCGCAGTAAAAAAGTAAACAGGTATGCAAGTACACAAGTAGACACAAAAAGAGCCTCCCAAAATTGGAAGGCTCTTTCCTTATGTACATGTTTACTCTGTATACTTGTGTACCTATGTATTATGCTCCCATTCCAATGACCTGGGGCGTGCCACTCTTCTTTGGGAAGGGTGGTGGGAAAATCGCTTCAAACTCTTCGCGTGTGAGCGTTTCCACTTCGAGCAATTTCTGTGCAACTGCGTCGAGTCGGTCACGATACTGGGTCAAAAGTTTTTTGGTGAGCTTGTAGGAATCATCCACTAATCTGCGGACTTCAGAGTCAATCTTCTCAGCAATGGCTTCTGAATAATCGCGCTGCTCTGAGATTTCACGTCCGAGGAAGATCAACTCCTCTTTTTGACCATAGGTCATCAAGCCCATTTCATTGGACATACCCATTCGGGTGACCATCATGCGCGCTACCTGAGTGACGCGCTCAATATCATTCGACGCCCCGGAAGTAATGTCATCAAAAACAAGCTCTTCGGCAACACGTCCGCCAAGTAAACCTGCCAGCGAAGCGACCATCTTCTTGCGGGAGGTCAGGATACGGTCATCCTCCGGGCGATACCAGGTGAGTCCGCCAGCCTGACCGCGACCGACGATCGTGATCTTCTGAACGGGATCTGCTTCAGGGATGGCGTTCATCACAACCGCGTGACCGGCTTCATGATAGGCAATAATGCGCTTCTCTTCATCTGAGATCAGACGGGACTTTCTTTCTGGTCCCATGACCACGCGTTCAATCGCCTCTTCAAGGTCGATCTGTCCAATCGCCTTCTTATTACGGCGAGCCGCCAGGATCGCGCCTTCATTCACAAGGTTTTCCAAATCGGCACCGACGAAACCAGGTGTGCCACGCGCCAGGGAAGACAAATCCACGCTTGGGTCCAATGGCTTGCCTTTCACATGGACACGCAGGATCGCTTCGCGTCCCTTCATATCCGGACGGTCAAGGGTAACGCGTCGGTCAAAACGACCAGGGCGCAACAGCGCGGGATCAAGAATATCAGGACGGTTCGTTGCCGCAATGATAATAATGTTGGTGTCCGTGTCGAAACCATCCATTTCAACCAGCATCTGATTGAGGGTCTGTTCACGTTCATCATGGGAACCACCCAAACCGGCTCCACGCTGACGACCGACCGCATCGATTTCATCCACAAAGACAATACAGGGAGAATGACGCTTGGCTTGATCGAACAAGTCACGAACGCGGCTGGCGCCCACACCCACGAACATTTCGACAAATTCAGAACCAGAGATGGAGAAAAACGGAACGCCCGCTTCTCCGGAAACTGCCTTTGCTAACAGGGTTTTACCTGTGCCTGGAGGTCCTACTAGCAGAACGCCCTTCGGAATGCGCGCCCCAAGCTGGATAAACTTCTGCGGCTCCTTCAGGAACTCGACAACTTCCGCCAGCTCCTGCTTGGATTCCTCCACGCCAGCCACATCCTGAAAAGTGACGGTGGGATGCTCGCCACTGAACATGCGCGCCCGCGATTTTCCAAAGGACATGGCGGCATTGTTACTACCCTGTGCCTGTCGGAAAATAAACCACAAGACCCCTGCCATAAAGAGAACTGGCAGAATGTAGAGCGCGCCACTGACAACTCCTGCCCACTGTGAGGGCGGCTTTACTTCAATTGTCACGTTTTCGGGGGAAAGCTGGTCGGGCGTAACACCGAGAGCCAGCAATTGCGCTACCAGGGTTGAATCGGTTTCCTTGTAAGATTCCACACCCTCCGTATCCCCATCTATATAGATGATACGCAGGGTGTTGTTATCTTCAATAACTACACGGGCAACCTTACCCGCTTTAATATCTCTTGCCACCTCATTAATTGTCAGTGACTGTTTCGCGCCCGATTCACGCTGAACAGCCATCACCACCATGGCGACCGCCGCAATGATCAACAATAAGGTTACAACAAATGATTGGTTTCTAGGATTCACTGTGCCTCCAAATTATAATTCCAGAGAAGATTATACCAACATGAGCATCTCAGGAATAGCCCCTTAGAAAATCTTATATATTTCTCTAATATATCCCTTTTGCAGGTCTGGACGTGGAAACTGCCCTTTCTCTTACTCGATCACCAACTCGACCGGACAATGATCCGAACCAAGCACATCTTCATGGACAATCACGTCCTTGATGTGGGGAATTAAAGCCCTGGAAACGAGGAAGTAGTCTAGGCGCCAGCCAATTTGGCGTTCGCGCGCACCCAGACGATACGTCCACCACGTATATTGGACTCGTTCGGGGTACAGATGGCGGTATGCATCTACAAAGCCATGCTCGAGGAATCTCTGGACCCAGGCGCGCTCCTCGGGCAGGAAACCAGAGGTCCGCACATTTTGTTTTGCGTTTTTCAAGTCAATCGGCATGTGCGCTGTGTTGAAATCTCCAGTAATAATAACGTTCTCGCCATTCTTATGTAACGCATCACATAAAGCTAGCAAATGAGCATAAAAATCCAGCTTATATTCCACGCGCTCTCTGCCGCGCTGACCACTTGGGAAGTAAACGTTGAATAAACGAAATCCGGGATACAGTGTGGAAATGACCCGTCCTTCTATATCGAAGAGTGGCGCGTCCAAACCAAGGCGAAGCTCAAGCGACGGACTCCGCAGAAAGGTCGCCACTCCACTATACCCCGCTTTTTGCGCAGGATTCCAAATCACATTGTAGCCAGGGAAAAGCCGCTGCTCCTCTTTGAGCTGCTCAGGACGCGCCTTGATCTCCTGTAAACACAGTACGTCTGGCTGCTGCTCCCACACCCAATTCAAAGCACCTTTGTTGAGTGCCGCGCGCAGACCGTTGACGTTCCATGTAATTATCTTCATGTATATTACCTTATCCGTAGGACTGCTCTGCTTGTCCGTAGGACTGCTTCGCTTGTCCGCAGGACTGCTTCGCTTGTCCACAGGACCGCTGCGCTGTGGTAAACTTCATTCAGGTAAACCGATGATGAATGCTCACTTAAAATGCATTTTATGCGTTGAAGACGAACCTGAAATGATCGATTTGATGCGGCTCATTCTGGG
>DASWEH010000383.1:0-14248 GCA_036394895.1 Anaerolineales bacterium | reverse complement strand
CGTAGGCAGGAGCCCAAAGGACTGAAAGACGAATCCCAATTCATGTCTGCGCCACATTGCCAGTTGATCTTCCCCCAATTCTGACAAATCACGCCCTAACACTCTCACACTGCCGGAAGTAGGGCGATCCAATCCACCAATACAATTCAAAAGGGTGGTCTTGCCGCTCCCTGAACGGCCTTTCAAGGCTACGAATCGTTCCGGCAAAATATTCAAGTCGACGCCGCGCAAAGCCTGAACAGTTCGGTCACCGATCTGGTACTCACGTTGCAGTCCCTGAGCCCAGATGATAAATTCTCCGTCGTTGACCTGAGATGAGACTTCCGCACTCATTGCGATTCTCTCCCGCTGCCACGCAAACGTTTCCACCAACTGCGCAAACCATGCAATTCAATTTGATTCGTTTCTGGCATCATCTCGTCAACTTGAGTAAGAAGGTGATTTTCGGAGGCATTACTCCTCACAGGACGGATCAGGATACCTTTTTCTACGACTTCGAGAAGGACACGCCCTCGGATGTCGAATCGTTCCAGGTACTCATGCAGCACCTGAAGACGCCCAGCCGAGTCCAACAGAATAACTTCCTCGAAAATTTCGCCTGCCTCTTTATGAGTTGAGTCCGAATCAGTGTTTTTTGCGGATTGACGTATGGTCTCACTGGAGGTTTTTCCGTCTCGGATCGCAACCACCCGATCCACGTGATGGGCAATGCCTGCATCATGGCTTACGATCACGGTGGTAAGCCCAAATTGGCGGTTTAGATCCTTCAGGAGTTGGAAAATTCCGAGAGCGGTAACTGTATCCACTTCTCCGGTCGGCTCATCTGCCAACAACAAAACGGGGTGATTTGCCAGGGCGACCGCGATGGCAACCCGTTGTTGTTCACCTCCTGAGAGTTCGGACAAGCGGTGATGCTTGCGCTCACTCAAACCCACTGAATCTAACAACGCTTCGGCGCGCGGTTTTTCTTTCCGCCAGTCCTGGGCCATGATGGTAACCGGCAATCGGACATTCTCGAGGGCGGTCAGGTAGGGTATTAGATTGCGAGCGCCCTGCTGCCAAACAAAGCCTATCTTCGTGCGGCGGTATTGGTTGATTGCTTCATAGGACATCTTGAGCAAATTTTCCCCAACTACCGATACCCGCCCGGCAGAAGGTCGATCAAGCCCGCCCAAGATATTCATCAGGGTGGATTTGCCGCTTCTGCTGGCGCCAACAACCCCAAGCATTTCGCCGCGCGCCACTTCCAAGTCAAGCCCTTGCAGTGCAATCACTTCAAGATTGGCGACTTTGTAGATTTTGACCAGCCCCTCGCAGCGGATGAACACATCATCGGTCATGGTGCTACCACCACCTGTCCCTCGGCAAGTCCTTCAGTGATTTCAATACGATCTTCTTCAATGATTCCCACTTTGACATCCACGCGACGCTGCGCCTCGCCATCTTGTACGATCACGAAATATCGGCCCTCAAATTCACGGACAGCTTGTGAAGGCAGACGAACCCGTTCCACCTCTAATTGGCTAGCCTCAGCCATCCTTGGCCGAAAACGGACGCAAGCGCACGCTGTAACGGACCTCTTCAGGCTGGAGTCGATATTTTTCCAGCCGTCCTGGTCCACAACTGGCGCTGCCCAATCCTGATTGTCCATAATCGAGGTGGAGGACAACTTCGGGGCGGCGCACCAGTTGATAGGGATGCCGGGCAGCCGTTAGATCTTCAGGGGCATAGTGATGGACGCTCACTTCCAGCAGCCGGTCTGCGCTGGCGTGTAAACCGATACCGTCTGCATTGGCTAACATGACCCAGCGGATATCGGTCTTATTGCCGTTTTCCTGCGGGAAGATATAAGGCACAAATTGCTCATCTACGCTGGCGCGGTAAACTCCCACTTGCGCACCCTCTTTGCGATCCACATAGGTCTCGTGCGGTCCTCGCCCGTACCAGGCGACCTGATCATATCCCTCGGGTAGATGCATTTGCAATCCGATGCGAGGTAAGAAGGGCAGTCCCTCGTCAGGCAGCACATGAGTTTCTACGCTTACTTCTCCGCTCGAGAGAATCGTGTAAACGTAATCGCAGTGGAAGCGCGCCGAGGGCTTCGGTGGCGCATCAAGATCCATCTTCCCCGCCGCAACGACTTCTTGCAACTGATCGGATACAGGCATCTCGACCTCTATCAGGAGATCGTAGACACCTTTCACCAAGTCGAATAAGCGATCTGTTGCGACAGCCCATTGGAGGAGCCCTCGTATCTTGGGTTCCTTTGTCTCACCTGGCAGCGATTCATCCGGCACGTTTAGTCGTGCACAAAGAGTGAGGAGCAAATTCTCATCCAAGAGCCAATTCAGGCCCATCTCCAGCTCTTGAAGCTTTTCCTCAGGCGTGGGTGGTTCTGGCAATTTTGCTTCCGGGCGTAGCGCAATAATAGACTCTACAAGGATCTGTGTCACTTGTGGACTTGGCTGGGTAATAGATAATTTCGAGACACATTCTTCGAGATGATCGAGGCCGACCTCGCGCCAGCGAATGGCCGCGCGCTCATCGCCCCAGGTGTTGAGATCGTTTTCCGTGGGAGCGCGCCAGAAATTGATTTTTTGGTCCGCGTTGAATCAGTTCGGTTTCTTTGTAACGCCATGAAGCAATCGTTCCGGATGGCTTGTCGAAAATCAACTTGAAATCCTTGCTATTCACCTTCACCTGATCCAGAGTCTCTATCAATTCCAAAGCTGGTTGCCCCTCCTCTGGAGTCGCAGGGATTTCAGGCACGTCCCAAGGAACTTTGAATTGTTCCCAAGCAACCTCGTAACCTTTTTCGGCCCAAACAGTCTCTTCCGCCAGAGCTAAACTTAATGTCAACCAATATTCAGCGCCGGGATCCAATTCCGGTTTTTCGAATGGAATGGTAACGATCTCGCGTTCAGCAGGCGAGGTATAAAGCTTGGGCAAGCGCCCTGATTGAAGGATATGTTCGCCGGAAGTCAGCTTCCATGTAATATCCAACCCACTCAAATCAGAGAAGGAGTAGCGGTTAATCACGACAACTTTCCCTGTGGACAGATCAATTGTTTCCATTCGCACAGGCTGATAGACCTTCTTCACCTCCCACATGGCTGGGTGGAGCGACCTGTCCGGGAAGACAATGCCATTGCAGCAAAAGCTCAAGCTGCTGGGTTCATCACCGAAATCACCACCGTAGGCGTACCACTCTTTTCCGTCTTCACTTACCTGCCGAATCCCTTGATCCACCCAATCCCAAATAAAACCACCGCGCAGGCGAGGATGGGCTTCGATGACTTCCCAATATTCTTTCAGATTACCGGGGCTGTTGCCCATCGCATGGGCATATTCACACATGATAAATGGGCGAGTCTCGCCGGGTAATTGTGCTGCTCTTGCTAAAACATCCAGCTTGGGATACATTTTGCTGAGGATATCCAGGTAGGGGGCCCTGTCGCCTGCATCATAAAATATCGGTCGGGTCGGGTCGTGCTGGTGGATCCAGTCTGCCATGGCGGCGTGATTGGGACCTTCACCGGATTCATTCCCGAGCGACCAGATGATGATCGACGGGTGGTTTTTATCCCGTTCAACCATCCGGTTGCCGCGCTCCATGAATGCCAATTGCCATTCCGGATTCTTGGTGAACTTGTCCCACAACCCGTGTGACTCGACGTTAGCCTCATCAATCAGGTAAATCCCATATTGATCACACAGATCGTACCAGCGCGTGTCATCGGGATAATGACAGGTGCGTACGGCATTGATGTTAAAGCGTTTCATCAGCAAAATATCTTCGATCATCGACTCGACTGTGATCGCGTGACCGCGCACCGGATCATGCTCATGGCGGTTGACCCCACGGAAATAGATCGGCGCGCCGTTCACCAATATCTTTCCATCTCTGATCCCCACGGCTCGGAAACCGACCCGGCATTGTTCCACCTCCAGAAGATTACCTCTGGCATCCTTAAGTTGAATCAGCAGCACGTACAAGTTGGGATGTTCTCCATCCCATTTCTTTGGGTTGGCGATATCCCTCGCTAGCTCCAGGGTAATTTCCTCCCCGGCTTTTGCCTGGACCGGAACAGCCACGTTCCAGTCCATTCGCTGTGAATCCGGATCGAAGAGGCTTGCTTCTACCTGATAACCTTCGGCGGCCGTTTCTGCATAGTTTTTGACATGCACGCGTAGCTTGAGCACAGCATCGTGATAATGAGCATCCAACTCTGTCTGTACCCAGAAATCGCGAACATGGACCCTAGGCGTAGCGACTAAGTACACATCCCGGAAGATGCCGCTCAGGAACCATATATCCTGGTCTTCCAGGAAGGAGCCATCTGACCAACGGTAGACGCGCGCCGCCAGAGTATTTTCGCCAGGATGAATGTAAGGTGTGAGATCGAATTCGGCTGGCAATCGGCTATCCTGACTATAACCAACTTGTTTGCCGTTCACCCAAAGATAAAAAGCTGAATCCACACCATCGAAGACGATGAATACCTGCCGACCCTGCCAGTCCTCAGGGATGGTAAAGGTGGTGAGGTATGATCCGGTCTCGTTAGTGTCTTCCTGTACGTGCGGCGGATTACTTTTATCAAAGGCATAATCCGCGGCCAGATAACGCGGAATGCCATAACCTAACATCTGCCAATTGCTGGGCACAGGGATGACATCCCACTCGTGGGAGTCGAAATCTGGCTGAAAGAAATCTTCAGGTGCAGCGACTGGAGTGGATGCAAAATGGAATTGCCAGTCCCCGTTCAGAAGTCGAAAATAGGGTGAGTTATTTCGTTCCCCCGTAAGGGCTGAATTTATATCAGCATACGGCAACAGGGTCGCATGGGCGGGCTGTTTGTTTCGACCCACAATCTGAGGATTTTCCCAATCTTTAGGTTGTATGGTAGTCAAATTGTCTCCATCATGATCAACAGTTTTCGAGCAAATGAAAGCCTGGCGAAGGATAATACCGTCAGACTTCGATCTACAGAATGCAGAACGTGCACCAAAAACTTTAAAGGGAAGCTTTGACAGCCCCAACCAGGGAGAGCTCCCTGGCACGGTGGCATTTCACGTAATGGCCCGGAGTAATTTCTTCGAGCAGGGGTTCTTGTGCGGAGCAAATGTCCTTGGCATACATACAGCGCGGATGGAAATAACAACCCGAAGGTGGGTTAGCAGGATTGGCAACCTCGCCAGTGAGCAGGACACGTTTCGCCCTGTGGCGTGGGTCTGGGCGTGGGATGGCTGAGATGAGCGCTTCGGTGTACGGATGTTTGGGATTGGCGAAAAGCTCGCTAGTTGAGGCTGATTCGACGATCTTACCAACGTACATGACCGCCACACGGTCGCTGGTGTGGGCGACCACACTCAGGTCGTGGGCTACGAACAGGTAGGTCAGCCCCATTTTTTCCTGTAATTCTTTGAGCAGATTCAAGATTTGCGCCTGCACCGACACATCCAGCGCTGAGACCGGTTCGTCACAGACCACGAAGGTAGGGGCGGGAGCTAGAGAGCGCGCCAGCCCAATGCGCTGGCGTTGCCCACCGCTGGCAAGGTCCAATACATCGCGGATCAGCCCATCCAAATGTTGGGCGCTGATGAAAATCCGTTGAAGATCTTTCTTAAGACTGTCATGCGAACTTGCCTGAGGATGTTCATCCCGAATCTCATCCTCGTCCAGCAGTATTTTGCTAAGGCCGCTAATCAAGTTTAGTGGAGTACGCAATTCATGGCTTACAACCGAAAGGAAGCGACTTTTCAACCGGTTGGCTTCCTCGGCCAGTCTCCGCGCGTCTACGGCTTCCCGATATAGCCGAACACCCCACAGTGCAGCGCCCAGCTGCCGAACGATATCTGCACAGGGGTCCAGGTTCCCAGCATCGAATGCCACAAAACCACTCAACTCATTATGTATCTTTAGCGGGAGAATGGCGAGTTGGTACGCTTGTTCTGCGGGATAAAGTCCCTTGGGAGGGAACTGACGACTTGGGAAACGAGCCCCTGTGGCTGTACAAGGCGCGTCAGTGAATGATTTGCCGGGGGTTTGCAGCACATCCCATCCCATAAGATCTTCTCCATCCGCTTCGTAGTACCCCACAGTCGCGCCTTGAATACCAACGGCAGGCAGGTCCTTGGATAACACATCGAATATCTCACACTCATCATGTGCGGCGAAGAATTTACTGGTCATCAATCCCACCTGGTCGGCTTCATGGACCCGGTAGAGCAATGGCCAAGCGGATCGCCCGGAGTCAATGCCGCATGCCATCAGCAAGTTGCAGTTGCGATCATGGCCTGCAGCCTGGATACCGCGAAACACATGCCCAAGAAAGCTATCAGGTGTTCCGGTAAAAACCTGCCAGCCTGCCAGAACTCCTATGGTTGGGCGCACGAGTTTATTATGTTGCATTCGAGGTTACCTGTGTCGCACAAGAGTGTAGTGACAAACTAATACTAACATAATCCTTATCTACCGGCAATTCTTCGTTCTTACAGAGTGCCGCATAATTTACTTAACTTTATATTTGAATTTCAACCTCCTAATTCAGGTACAAAGTTAACTTACGCATGATATGTGTGAGACGAGCGGTAACTTCAGACAAAAGTTTGGACATTCGTCCCTGCGGCTCTGTCACAGCCCTGTTTGCCAGAGGAGCATACAAATCGTTCCAACGCAGGTCCGTCTGAAATTCGATACCTGCCATTTCCACGAAATCTTGCAGATTTTCATCTGTGACAGAATAACTGAAATCCGTGTGGTGCGCGGTACAACCCCGGCGTCACATTTGTACCTTACATCTTGATGGCAATCCTGGCAGATTGGGGATTTGCGGCATGAATTTCCCTGCGGGTCGGACTTATTAGAAGTATAATTTATAAAAAGCAATGCCCTGTCTGCTCTAGATTGTTGGCTGTGGGTTCGAATCCTAACAGGGCGCTGACTTTTCTGATTTATTGCTCGAGAAATGTAAGGAGAACGTTTATGCCTACCATACTACGTAAGTCTTCTTCGGCGGTTACAGAAACACGGCGCGAGATTTTGCATGCCGTGAGTTGGCACGTGCGCTCCACGTGGAGTCCGCCGACGGATGTGTATGAGACTGAAGAAAATTGTGTGATCAAAATAGAAATCGCTGGCATGAGAGATGAAGATTTCGAGGTAGCGTTCGAAAACAATATTCTAATGATCAGCGGCAATCGTCCCGATCTTAATGAGCGCCGTGCCTATCATCAAATGGAGATCAGGTTTGGAAAATTCGAACTTGCGGTGGAAATACCAGTGAGGGTCAATATGGAAAAAGCAACAGCAGGCTATCAGGATGGATTTTTAGTAATTATGCTTCCAAAAGTGAATTCAAGTCAAGGCGAGGTTGGATAACAAGAATGCCTGCGTCCAGATGGCAAACCAACCTGAATGATCTTCTTCAGTGGAATGAGGATGAGGAAAATGAATTATTGTCCTTGATCATGCCTTCCATGTTTTCCAGGTTTCAGAAGAAAGATTCAAACTCGGCAGAATCCGATTCCGCACAAATGTCAAATTCATCGAAATATCCAGATATTCTTCCAATCCTCCCCTTACGGGGCGTGGTTGTTTATCCCCAAACAGCTGTCCCGCTGACAGTTGGACAGCCGCGCTCGATCAAGTTAGTGGACGAAGTGGTGGGGGGCGACAAGCTGGTTGGCCTGGTGGCAGCTGTCAATCCGGAGCTTGAATCGCCGGGTCCAAAGGATCTCTATCGCGTAGGAACGATTGCCGTTGTCCACCGTTTGTTGCGAGCGCCCGATGGAACACTCCGCCTGCTTGTACAAGGCATGGATCGCTTCCGTCTGGGTGAATTTGTTGGGGAAGAGCCATATCTCAAGGCGCAGATCCAACTTGCACCGGAAGTAGTGGAAGAGGGGCTGGAGATCGATGCGCTCGCTCGCAACGCACGCGACCAATTCCAGCAGATCACGCAGATGATTCCCTCTTTTCCTGAAGAATTGGCAGGGTCAATTACTTCTGTGGAAGACCCTCTGCAGACAGCTTATACCATTGCGAATTTCCAACGCATGGACATCAAGGATTCGCAGGAAATTCTTGAACTCGATTCAGTCGCCGAAAAACTCAAGAAGTTGATTGGACTGTTGGTGCGTGAAGCCGAAGTTTTGCAGCTTGGGCAAAAGATTCAAAACGAAGCGCGCGGCGAGATTGAAAAGGTCCAGCGCGAGTATTTCCTGCGCGAGCAGATGAAAGCAATTCAAAAGGAATTGGGCGAAAAAGACGAGCAGGCCGCTGAAACCGAAGAATTTCGCAAGAAGATCGAAGAAGCCAAAATGCCGGAAGAGGCTGATAAGCAGGCACGGCGGGAACTGGAGCGTTTATCGCGTTTGCCAACTGCAGCGGCTGAATATGGCGTGATCAGAACGTATCTGGATTGGCTTGTTTCATTGCCGTGGTCGAAAGGGTCAGAAGACAACCTTGATATCGGTCACGCGCGCGAAATCCTTGACAAAGATCATTATGGTCTAAAGGATGTGAAGGAACGGATTCTGGAGTTTCTTGCCATACGGAAATTGCGCATTGACCGTAAGGATGAGGTGAGAGCTCCTTCTGAGGATAAGATCCGGCGTGAACGTGAAGGTGTGATCCTCTGCTTTGTAGGCCCTCCGGGTGTGGGTAAGACTTCACTTGGTCAGTCGATTGCACGGGCAATGAATCGCAAGTTTGTTCGGGCCTCGCTCGGCGGTGTGCGCGATGAAGCCGAGATCCGCGGCCATCGTCGTACGTATATCGGTTCAATGCCAGGGCGCATCTTGCAGGCTCTCCGCCGAATTGAGTCGAAGAATCCGGTGTTCATGCTGGATGAAATCGATAAACTCACGTTCGACTTTCATGGTGATCCTGCGTCCGCTTTGCTGGAAGTGCTGGACCCGGAACAGAACACTGAGTTTCGTGATAACTATTTAGAAGTTGCGTACGATCTATCTCAGGTGTTTTTCATCACGACTGCCAATACATTGGAAACAATCCCGGGCCCGTTGCGGGACCGAATGGAGATCATTTTCCTTTCAGGCTATACCGAAAGTGAAAAGATTGCGATCGCAAATGGCTATCTCATCCCACGCCAGATTCGTGAGAACAGCCTGCGTGAAAATGAGGTCATCTTTACCGATGAGTCTTTGCGTAAGATTATCCGTGAATACACTCGTGAGGCTGGCGTTCGCAACCTGGAACGGAAGATCGGCGCGATCTGCCGAAAAGTGGCCACGCGAGTTGCGGAAGGAAAAGTTCAAGAAGCCAAGATCACACCGAAACTGGTTGAAGAATATCTCGATCATCCCATCTTTCTGGCGAGTGAAGAGCTCAATCAACGTACTTCAATCCCAGGGGTCGTTCCAGGACTTGCCTGGACGCCTTACGGCGGTGATGTTCTCTTTGTTGAATCGACCAGTATGCCAGGCGGAAAGGGCTTTCAGGTAACAGGCTCCATCGGAAACGTGATGAATGAATCTGCGCGCGCCGCCTTATCTTTTGTCCGTTCCCGCGCCAAACAGCTCGGTCTGGACAGCGATTTCTTCAACCGGTCTGATATCCATTTGCATATTCCATCTGGCGCGCAGCCAAAAGATGGTCCCTCGGCGGGTGTGACAATCGCAACGTCGCTTGTCTCGTTGATTTCAGGTCGCAAGGTCAAACCAAATGTTGGCATGACCGGTGAGATCACACTGCGAGGGCAGGTGCTGCCCATTGGTGGCGTCAAAGAAAAAGTATTGGCGGCGCATCGCAACGGTTTGCGCACCATTATCCTGCCAAAACGGAATGAACAGGATATTGATGATGTTCCGGAAGAGATCAAAAAATCCATGAAGTTCATTTACGCGGAAACTGTGGATGATGTCCTCGATTCGGCGCTGGAAGCAAATCACAAGCGTAGCACGCCGCGGAGCAGCAGTGTGGATAAATCGACTCGTTCGAAACAGGCCACGAAAAAGAAAACTGCCTCAAGGAAAACAAAAGTCAATGGCAAAGATACTGCTCGCCGAAGATGATGCAACCATGGTGTCCCTTCTTAAAACTCTTCTCAAGATGGAAGGTTTCGAAGTTTTAGCGTTGGATGTTAATTCAGATGTTCCCGCTGCAGTTCAACGTGAAAAACCTCAAGCCCTCTTCATGGATGTGCATTTGGGCGGTCAAAGTGGCATGGAAATCCTTGAGGCGATTCGAAAGAATCAGAACCTGTCGGATGTTCGCGTTGTCATGACCTCGGGCTTAAACGTAAAGGATGAGTGTCTCCGCCGCGGCGCATATGCGTTCCTGATGAAACCGTTCATGCCGGATGATTTGCTTAATTTGCTAAAGTAATCTTTGAACTGCTGTGATTTCTCCAACTATTAAAATTCGTGAATTCTGTTTCCCTTCTGATTACGAATCGGTTTATCGCTTATGGGGGAGTATTGAAAAGGGTGTCCATATCGGCCGTTCGGATACTCCCGCCGAGATCGAAAAGAAAATTGCTCGGGACCCTGATTTATTCATTGTTGCCGAGTCAGAGGGCAACATCGTTGGTTCCGTGATGGGTGGCTTCGATGGTCGTCGTGGACTCGTCTATCATCTGGCAGTTACAACTTCGTTTCGTGGAATGGGAATCGGGTCTCGTTTGATGGAAGAAGTAGAGTCGCGCTTGCGTGCCAAAGGCTGTTTGAAATGTTATCTGCTGGTTACGAGCGATAATCCTGAAGCCGAAGGATATTACCAACAGCGCGGCTGGCAGCCCATGGATACCGTCCATTTGTTTGGAAAAGAATTGAGATGACCATACGGTTTGGCATATTGACCCTTTCTGACCGATCTTCGCGCGGTGAACGCGCGGACTCATCCGGTCCCGCGCTTGCGAATCTGATCCAAGCTGCGGGCTGGTCGGTGGTCAAGCAATCACTTCTCCCTGATGAGGAATCTGACATCCGTGAAATTCTGACAAGCTGGGCGGATAGCGGCGAACTGGATGTCATTCTTACGACGGGTGGCACTGGCTTTTCTCCGCGCGATTTAACCCCTGAGGCGACGCGTGCAGTCATTGAACGTGAAGCACCCGGTCTTGCGGAGGCAATGCGCGCAGCCAGCCTGAAAGTGACCCCGCACGCCATGTTATCGAGAATTGTGACTGGCATCCGCGGGAAAACGTTGATCATTAATTTGCCGGGCAGCCCAAAAGGTGCCGTGGAGAATTTACAAGTGGTGGTCTCGGTTTTACCTCATGCAGTTCAACTTCTCAAGGAAGATCCTGCCTCCGAGTCTACTCACGACCGCTTGTCTCACGCATAACATGCGTAAGTTAACTTTTTACTTGGACTTCTAGGTTGAAATTCGAATATCAAGTTAAATAACGCATGCCTGACATGCGTGCGGCACGCCGTAATCTTTCGCTCTCTGGTATAATCCCGCCGCTTCTGACTGCGATGCAGTCATCATCTCACACAAGGAAAGTGCAAGAATGATCGATGTAAATGAACTCCGCAAGGGTGTCACTTTCGAATTAGACGGAAACCTCTACAAAGTATTGGATTACAGCCACAATAAAACCGGCCGCGGCAATGCTAATATTCGCGTCAAAGCCCGCAATTTGCAAACTGGCGCGAACATTGAACGTACATTCAGCTCGGGTCAGTCTGTTCAGGATGTAAGACTTGATTTCCATAACGTCTCGTATCTGTATACCGATGGTGATTTCTATCACTTCATGGATAACGAAACGTTTGAACAGCCTGCTATTAAGAGTGAAATGCTAGGTGACGATGCCCTCTATCTCAAGGAAGGCATGGAAGTCAAACTGACCTATTACAAAGATGCGCCGCTTGATATTGAAATCCCTGGCTCGGTGGATCTTAAAGTGGTGGAAGCCGAGACTGCCATTCGCGGGGATACGGCTACTGGTGTGACCAAGAAAGTCAAGACAGAGACAGGCCTTGAAGTGAACTGCCCACAATTTGTGAAAGTTGGCGATGTGATCCGGGTCAATACCGAGACTGGCGAATACGTCACTCGTGTATAGGCATTTTTCCAAGCGAATTTTAGTGACAGTCATTTTGTGAAGGAAATGGCTGTCACTTTTTTTTGACGCTTATAAATTTTTTATGTTTAAGTTCTATAATTCAAACC
Organism: Anaerolineales bacterium; assembly: GCA_036394895.1. GTDB lineage: Bacteria > Chloroflexota > Anaerolineae > Anaerolineales > Villigracilaceae > Defluviilinea. The sequence goes on along the minus strand of DASWEH010000383.1, from coordinate 2,103 downwards.
TATGAGAACTCCTGCTGGTAAAGAATGTCCCTATTTTTATGGCGATTACTATCGCGGCCGCAATGTGGAGGAATGCCGCCTGCTTAAGTCTGCGGGCGAACATTGGACGCGCGATCTATGCAAAACTTGTCCGGTTCCGAGCATTGCTCGCGCGAATGCCTGTGAATTTTTGAAATTATCTCCAACAGTTGTCAGACCTATCGAAGCGCTGTTTCAACGGCGGGTGAAGGTTTCTGCTTATTGTGAGAAAACGAAACGGAATGTTACTGAGCCGCACATCGGTTGTGGGGAATGTCATGTCCTTCCGTTTAAAGTTGAGCTTAAATCCTGAAAATTCATAACAGGCGTTGCCCGCAAGAGTCTATATGTCCCTAACATTGCTGCTTGACCTTGATGATACTTTGCTGGATACAAACCTAGAGGCATTCATGCCTGCGTATTTCCAGGCGCTTGCACAACACTTGATAAATCATGCAGCGCCGAATACCATGTTGCGCGCATTGATCGCAGGTGTAAATTTGATGAACGAAAGCGAAGATCCAACTCGCACATTGCAGGAAATCTTTGATTCTGATTTTTATCCAAAACTTGGTGTCGCCAGAGATGAGATAGTCGAACTGATTGAAGATTTTTATGACAATGTTTTCCCGACACTTGCCCAGCATACGAAGCAGAGACCCGAGGCCGTTCCGCTCATTGAATGGGCAATGTCTTGTGGATACCGCATTGCAATCGCAACGGATCCGCTTTTTCCACGCAAGGCAACATATCATCGTTTGCGATGGGCAGGCCTTGATCCGGATCGCTTTGAATTAGTTTCCTCATTCGAGCATTTTCATTTCACGAAAACACATCCTGCTTATTACGCGGAAGTTCTCGGGCGCCTGGGCTGGCCGGAAGGTCCGATTTTGATGGTAGGAAACGATGTCGAGCGGGATTTGATTCCCGCACACCGGCTTGGGTTGAAGACATTTTTTGTGGATGGAGAATCCGTTTCCAGTCCCGGATTTGAAGCGGGGCGCGGCAAATTGGCAGATCTGCGCCTGTGGCTTGAATCCATTAATTTATCCACACTTGAACCTTCGTTTAAATCCCGCGATGCCATTCTTGCCATTATGGCTTCTACTCCGGCTGTTCTGCGGAGTTTATCATCAACTTTAACAGCAGAAGATTGGCGTAAGGAACCAACACACGATGACTGGGCTATTAATGAAATTGTCTGCCACTTACGCGATACAGAAATTGAAATCCATCAGATGCAATTGAGTCTGATGATAGAAAAGGAAGGCGCTTTTATCCCGCGACCTGACAGTAGTGTGTGGGCAAACGAACGGGAGTACTTGAATGTTGATGGCAAATCTGCCTTGGCTGAGTTTGCAGCGGCGCGGATTGACAGCCTTAAAATGCTCAGAGGACCAGGTGAGGAAATATGGACACGTAGTGCTCGTCATGCGATTTTCGGACCTACAAATTTTCTCGAAGTCACGGGTTTTATTGCCGATCATGACCGGTTGCACGTTCAGCAAGCCTGGAAGACACTAAAAAGCGTATAGACATACATCGCGTCTAATTTACTCGGGACGTGTTATAACAGCCTAGAACTAGGAGGGCGGTCATGTACTGCCCTTTATCTTAAAGGAGATTTCGTTTATGAGCAGACGAGTGGTCATCACAGGGATGGGATGTATCAGCCCTGTGGGCAATAACGTGAAAGAAACATGGGATTCGATCCTGGCTGGCAAGTCCGGCGCAGGCATGATTACGCACTTTGATGCAAGCAAGCATAAGACCCGCTTTGCTGCTGAAGTAAAAGGGTTTGACCCGGTCGCTTCATTTGGTCCGCGTGAGTCTCGCAAAATGGATCGTTTTACTCAGTTTGCAACAGCCGTTGCTATAGAGGCGCTTGAGCAATCTGGTCTAAAAATCGATGAAACGAATCGGGATCGCGTCGGTGTGTTGATCGGTACGGGGATCGGAGGCATTGGTTCCTTGTTGGAGCAAGTAGAGGTCATGCGTGAACGCGGTCCAGACCGCGTTAGTCCATTCCTGGTTCCGATGATGATTTCCGATAGCGCGCCGGGAATGCTTGCCATACGGTTTGGG
>DASWEH010000382.1:0-6819 GCA_036394895.1 Anaerolineales bacterium | reverse complement strand
GCGGCGGCAGCGGCGAACTGTACTATTACGATCTCGCCACGGGCAAGATCGTCTTCGTGCAACAACTGCCACCTGGCATCTATACCAGCCAGGATCTACGCGACAGTGAAAATCTCTACTTCTCTCATTTTGGAGGCCATGCCGACTTTTGGTCTGGGAATCCAGGCCTCTTCATCCTGCACGTTCCCTCACAAAACTAAACTGATTCGAGGAATGATGACTACAAATACAGCAATCCCGAAGATAATAATTTCCCAGCATACACAACACGGATTAAAGAGGGCACAGAGGATCAATCTGACATTTTATGGTTTCCTGGCGCCCTGGCTGCTGGGGTTTGTCTTCCTAACGGTGATCCCACTGGTCATTGCCCTGGCGCTCTCGTTCACCAATTACGATGGCATAAACTGGGATAGCATGAAATTCGTAAAACTTGATAATTATGTCCATGCCTTCAGCGATTATCGTGTTGCCTATTCTCTGCAGAGGACTCTGCTCTGGTTGTTGCTCTATGTTCCTCTTTGGATGATCATTTCATTTGCCCTGGCGCTCCTGTTGAATCAAAACATAAAGGGAAAAGGCTTCTTCCGCGTCCTTTACTACCTTCCCAGTGTTGTTCCGGCCTCCGCCGCTGTGATCGTATGGAAAACCCTTCTTGATAAGAACACCGGGCTGCTCAACGGGTTGATCGGTTTTTTCAAACCTGGAACCGCGATCGGCTGGTTATCGAATTATTCGCTCCAATCACTGGCAGTTATCGTTCTTTGGACGGGACTCGGAGCCGGGATGATCATTTTCCTGGCAGGTCTACAGAATATCCCCGATGAACTGATCGAGGCCGCCCGGATCGATGGCGCAAGCAATTGGGACATCGCCCGATACATCACTTTGCCTCTGATGTCACCCGTGATCTTCTTACAACTCATCCTGGGTTTGATTGCAGCTTTCCAACAGTTAACCTATCCCTTTTTGATCGCCTACGTCAGCTATTCGGGAGGTATCTCAACTCCGCCGCGCGGCGTATTTTTCTACATGGTCAACACATATCTGGAAATTCGGTTGAACCAACGCTATGCCTATGGGTCAGCCCTGTTATGGTTGTTCTTTATCGGCATCCTTATTCTGACCGGGCTTGTATTTTGGTCCCAGAAATTTTGGGTCTACACAGGCGAGATTGAGGAAGAGAGACGATAGGAACAAATAGACGGATTGGCAACGCCGTATCCCCTGGCACCGCCCGCATTGCATCGCTTCCAAAGATGGAGAATGTACATGAACCAAACAAATCGAATTGTCAAGTTTCCTTGGCTAAAAAGCTTTCTCATGTATTTGGCTCTGAGTGTAGTCGGCTTGATAATTGTTATGCCGGTTCTCTGGTTGTTGATTTCCTCCCTCAAAAGTGACAACGAATTATCGGCGTATCCCATCCAGCTTCTTCCGAAGCATCCGTTGTATCAGTTGATTACCTATTATTTTACACTGCGCTATTCACCGATGATGCTGACAATGCTGCGCACGTTTGTCTTAGGGATTAGTACAGCCTTCATGACTTGTATCACTAGCGCGATGGCAGGATATGCGTTTGCACGGATCAAAGGCGCTGGGAGCAAACAGTTATTCTCACTGGTGATCGCCTTGCTCATTGTTCCCAACATTATCCTGCTGGTTCCTCAGTTCATCTTGTATGCTCATTACCATCTCATCAATACCTACTGGCCCTGGTACCTCGCTGCGTTTGGAGCAACAAGTCCCTTGTATATCTTCATGTATCGCCAATTCTTCCTTGGATTCCCAAAGGAACTCGAGGAAGCAGCCGAGATTGACGGGGCGTCGCCGTCGCGTATTTTTATCGAGATCATTCTCCCCAATTCCAAGCCCGCCCTGGCTACTATATTGATCTTCGCTTTCAATAGCGTATGGGGAGATTTCATTACACCTACAATATTCCTGAACAATCCATTCAAATTGCTGGGTCCCTGGCTCGCTGGCGCCCCGATAGGTTCCTCATTCGTCCTCGCCGGGGCTGTGCTTTACATGCTGCCCGTAATCGTTTTATTCCTACTGATTCAAAACAACATTCAGAAAGGAATGCTATTCACTGGGCTGCGTGGATGAGTCTTACACCTCATCCAAGATTGACTGGCATTACAGGCCTTAAAGAAGGAATATATCCATGGAAACAAAAGACACAACTTTTCTTCGCGTACAAAATTCCAAGATTGTCAACGATCGCGGTGAGATCGTTCTGCTACGCGGTTTTTGTCTGGGTGGCTGGATGAATATGGAGAACTTCATCATTGGCTACCCTGGACACGAATCTGGTCTGAGATCAGGGATAGAACGAGTTTTGGGTAAAGAGAAAGCCCAATTTTTCTTCGAACGTTTCCTGCACTACTTTATCCAGCAGGAAGACTTATCGTTCATCAAGAGTCTGGGCTGCAACGTGATCCGAATCCCACTCAACTACCGCCACTTCGAGGATGATGATCGTCCCTTTGAATACAAACCCGAAGGGTTTGCCTTATTGGATAAAGTCATCGTCTGGGCGCGCGAGCTGGAACTCTACGTTATCCTTGATTTGCATGCCGTGCAAGGCTGGCAAAATCGCGGCTGGCATTGTGATAATTCCGGTGGTGAGCCACGTTTTTGGGGCCAAAAGCAGTTCGAGGATCGTGCCGTAGCGTTGTGGGAGGAATTTGCCCGTCGCTACAGAAACGAGACTTGTGTTGCCGGGTATAACATTATGAATGAACCAGAAACGGACCAGATCCGTTGGCTCAACCATTATTACCGGCGCGTCACTGAGAGCATCCGCAGCATAGATCCTCGCCACATTATTTTCCTGGAAGGGAACCACTTCTCGCAGCGGTTCGACGATCTTGACCCACCATTTGACTCGAACACTGTGTACAGCAGTCACAACTACATCGAACCGATGGATGGCTTTTTTCCGGGGACGGTGAACGGCGAGCCATTTGACCGGGCCCATCTCGAAAGGGAGTACCGGACAAAGGCAGCGTTCATGCTCCGCCACCAGGTTCCCAATTGGGTGGGTGAGTTTGGCTGCATCTACGAAAATCCCGCGCGGAACGAGTCAAATCTGCGCGTGATGAATGACATGATTGACATCATCGAAGCATACGGGCATCATTGGAGTATCTGGACTTACAAGGATATTGGCATGATGGGAGCAGTGTTGGTCGATCCGGAATCCGAATGGATGCGACGTATTGAACCGTTTCGAGCCATCAAAACCGGGATGAGATGCGATTCCTGGATCGAGCGGACTCCCGGGCCGATCGACCCCTCCATTCTCCAGATCGCTGAATATGCATCGGAAGCGATCCCATCTGTCTCTCAGACCGATCTTTTATCCAAACTGCAATATGGTATTCAAGATGGCATTCTTGCTCAAGCTCTGCTGCCTGCTTTCGTTGAGCAATTCCGAAATATGAGCGAAGTGCAGATTGACAGCATGATGCAATCCTTCGCATTCAAGAATTGCCGGCCGCGCCAAGATCTTATTGAGTTGTTGAAAAGAAAACTCGGTACGTCTGTTAAAGGTGAGTCAAACTTCTGAAGGTAAAACAATATTATGGGAAAACCTCGTCCAAAATGGCAAACCCCGGGGGTCGTTTTTCAACCCAGAGTCTATCAAGGCCTGCAAAAGGGGATCAACACCATCGCCGACGCGATCCGGCCAACGCTGGGACCACTACCGCGCTTTGTTGTCAACGAGAAACAATCGAAGGTTGGCCGCCCGGAACTTCTCGATGACGGGGCAGTTATTGCCCGACGTATCATCCAGCTGCAAAATCGCGAGGAAGATATGGGCGCAATGTACTTGCGCCAGGTGTTATGGTCACTGCATGAAAAGGTTGGTGACGGCACCACAACAGCTGCTGTAATGTTCCAGACAATCTACAACGAAGGCATCCGTTATATTGTCGCCGGGGGCAACGCTATGCAGTTGCGCCAGCATCTTGAAGAGGCCTCCAAAGCTATTTTAGATGGGCTAGAAAGCCAGGTCATTCACCTTCAGGGAAAGGAACAGTTTGCCAAGCTGGCCGAGACCATTTGCTATGACCCTCCGCTGGCAAAAATGCTTGGTGAAATTTTCGACACCGTGGGCGAATATGGTCGTCTGGACATTCACTCCGGGCGTAGCCGGGAACTGGAGCGAGAGTACGTCGAGGGCATGTTCTGGGACACAGGGGTCCTCTCACGCGAGATGATCCCAGATCAGGTTGCGGGAAAAGTCCAAATGGAAAATGCAGCCATCCTGTGTACTGATCTGGAAATCAAAGAACCCCAGGATGTTTTCTCTTTTCTGGAGAGACTGATCCGCGCTGATTGCAAGGCTTTGCTGCTGGTGGCAGTCAGCTTTTCCGATCGCGCCTTGTCCGTGTTGTTGGCCAATCGTGAAAAAATACAGGTAGTCGCTGTGAAAGCGCCCGCAATAGATGCTGTTACCCGCAGTGAGGCGTTGGAAGACCTGGCTTTGCTCACCGGCGGACGGGCTTTCTTCCAGGCAGCCAGTGAGACGCTCAATTCGGTGCGCCCTGCTGACCTGGGTCATGCGCGCCGCATCTGGGCCAGATTGGATAATTTCGGCATGTCGGGAGGCAAGGGCGATCCACGCCGCCTGCGCCAGCACATTGCCCAGTTGCGTAATGCCCTGCCAAATGTCACAGAACCCAATCAACGCAGGCGATTGCAAGAGAGGATTGGCAAGTTGATGGGTGGCGTTGCCGTGTTCTGGGTTGGCGCAAACACGCCGCTGGCTGTCGAGGAGCGTAAGGCGCTGGCTGAGCGAACAATAGAGGCGATGCGTGGCGCCGTCAAAGACGGAGTTTTGCCCGGCGGAGGCATAGCTCTTTTATCTTGCCAGCAGACTCTCCAGAAGAAAATGAACGCAGCCAAAGATATGAACCAGCGTGTTGCTTATCGCATCTTGTCGAAGGCAGTCGAATCCCCGATCCGGACCCTGCTTGAGAATGCCGGCTTCGAGCCAGACAGAGTGCTTAACCAAATTGCCCTGGCCGGGCCGGGTTCAGGATTTGACGTTGTGGGCAGGCAAATCGTCAACATGGCCGGGGCCGGTATCTACGATTCGGCTGCGGCACTCAAAGGGGCTGTGTTCAGTGCTGTGCATGGAGCAGCATTAGCTCTGACCATTGATATACTTGTCCATGTGCAAGACCCTATAACCTCTTATCACAGAACGTAGGTTTTATCACTCTCATGGCATCCCAAAACAATATCTCTCGACTGGATTACATCTATCAATTCAGTGGATCAGGGAAATTTAATCGGAGCAAAGCAGATTATTTTGCAGCGCGTGTTTCGGGGCTATATCGTTCCTCAGATGACGGCAAAAGCTGGACTTCAGCTTTTGATTCTTTGAACTTGCAGAAAGACCTATCGGCCCTGGCCGTGGCAGTTTCTCCCGACCTGGAAGATGACCCCAGTATTTTTGTCGGATTGAATGGTGGGATCTTACGCTCTCCCAATAACGGACACCACTGGGAAAGCGCCCTGCTCCCTTCCCCTCCACCTGTGATCTCGACCCTGGCGATCTCACCACATTTCATCCAGGACGGGATTATATTTGCTGGGACACTCGAAGATGGAATGCTGCGCTCGTCTGATCGAGGAGGGCGCTGGTATGCCTGGAATTTTGGCTTGCTGGATTTGAATGTTCTATGTCTGGCAATCTCACCGGGCTTTGCCAATGACGAAACGCTTTTCGTGGGTGCGCAAAGTGGCATTTTCCGCAGCACAAATGGTGGGCGCTCCTGGCGTGAGGTGGATCTGCCCGTCGGGTTCGAGCCCGTTCTCAGCCTGGCTATCTCATCCAATTTTATCCAGGATGCCACGCTGTTTGCCGGCACTGAAAATCAGGGACTGTTATGTTCCGCTGATGCTGGCCGGACCTGGCGTCGTCTGAGCAAGTCCGTTCTCAAACAACCAATCAATAGCATTTTGCTCGCACCCAATTTCTCTGACTCAAATGAGCTTCTTGTGCTGCATGGAAACATTCTTTTGTTCTCCAGCGATGGCGGCAAATCCTGGCAAGAGTGGCGTCCAGACAAATTGAACGGAAAAGATGTGATGGCTGTTTATGCCCCCTACGGTTTTGCCCCTCAGTCTCCCGCGTTAGTGGGATGTGCGGACGGACAGATTTTCCGCCTTTGAGATTGACTGGGATACTAATCTTAAATTTCTCAAGAGGTATTGACATCCGGTAGAGTTTTTGCTAAACTGATTGTGAACGATAACGGTAACGCTCACGGGAGCGGTAACGGATGAATTTCCGAGTCTCCTATGGCTAACAAACATGTTACTATCAAACACGTTGCGGAAAGTGCGGGGGTTTCCATCCAGACTGTCTCGCGCGTCCTGAATAATCGTCCCGATGTCTCCCCAGAAACCCGCCAACGGGTTCAACAAATCATCAGCGATTTGGAGTATCAGCCCTTTGCGATTGCGCGCGGCTTGGCATCCCAACGGACTTATACCCTTGGGCTGATTGCCTCTGATTTTTCGGATTACTGGTTCTCCCAAGTTGTCACCGGAGCAGAGATTGAGGCGCATGAACATGGCTACTTCTTTATGCTTGGCAGTACAGGCTACGATCCGCTGGAAGAACCAAAGTTTCTGCGCCTACTGAAGCAGCGTCATGTGGAAGGTTTTCTTTTTGTAAGAGCCAGTCGCCCCAATGACCTGGAACACTTGCGCAACCTGCAAAAAAGTGGAATCCCAATCGTTACAACCGGCTTTTATCTTCCTCTGGCAGAATTCGGTGTTGTCGAGGTT
>DASWEH010000381.1:0-5019 GCA_036394895.1 Anaerolineales bacterium | reverse complement strand
ACTTCTCATAATCGCTTGGTCGTAGGTTCGAATCCTACTGGGCCCATCAAGTTTACGAAACCGTAGCGATCAATATTCTTGTCAATGAGCATTTTGAATTTGTTGAACTCTCTGAATGTGTAATGAACAGATTGACAGGAGTATTTTGGTTCGCTCTCTTTGCTGGGGGAATCATTCTTGCCATCTTCTTTGGCTTCTATGACTATCTACGCGGGGATATAAAAGGGACGTTCGGTCTCATCCAGAAACTGGGCGTTTTGATTGGGACAGGATTGTTTTTGTTGGGAGGACACTATGCTTTCAAGTCCTTTTGGCGAAACTTGTTCGTATCATTCTTTGTCCTAGGCGCTTTCCTTTTTGGTTTAAATATTTACGGTGAATTTGTCTCTCTTCGTAACCCTAAAATCAATGAGGGGATCAGTCACTTTAATAAATTTCGCAAACCTCAAGAATCGCCCGAGCAGGTCTTCAAACAGATCGATAAAGGTCAAAATGAAACCAATGAGGAATATGCATATCGCCTGACAGAACTCGTTTACTCTGCAACCGTTCATAAATGGGAGGATGTGATTGATTACACGGAATACAATCATCAGATCCCTCCTCATGAAAATTATCTCCTGTGGGTGATGAGCTATCTGAATCCAACCACGTATCGTTTTTATGAATATTGCGATCCTTATAAAGCGATTGAGCGCGGCGTGATGATTTGCTCGCAAGCTACTGAAGTCATGGTCCAGCTATGGAGAAAAACAGGACTGGAAGCCAGGGATACTGTCCTGGATGGACATGTGGTCGCGGAAGCCCAGGTGGATCGGGAAAAAGACATATGGTGGATCTTGGATGCAGATTTCGGGGTTGTCCTGGAGTATGATATGAATTTTCTGCAAGGACATACAAACAGTATTGTAGAGAAATATGTAAATGCCGGATACGACTTGAAAACTGCAAAGACGGTCGCTGAATTTTATGGAAAAGAGGGGAATTACATTCAATCTAACGTTGGGATATGCCGGGTGGAGGAAACTCTTTACAAATGGAAATGGTATTTGCCCTTCGGATTCTTGATGCTCTCAACTTTATATTTTGGATGGGTATGGTTGAAAGAACGCCGTCTAACTGCTATCGCCTGTCTCATAAATAAGTAAACTTTCTGTTGAAATTTACAAGTAAGGACTGAATTTTCTGTTTACTAAATTATGCGATACTCTGTAAATAGCACACTGCGCTAACAACATAATATTTCAGGATAATTCATGAACCCCTACATTGCCACCGTTCTGACCTTTGCCATTGCAATTTTCTTTCTCCGCCTCATGGACTATATCGCCCATCGCGGCTGGATCGATAGCAAAACGAGCCGCAAATTAATTCATATCGGTACAGGACCAATCTTTGTATTATGTTGGCTCATGTTTCCAAATTTGCCGATTTCCCGCTGGCTTGCTGCGTTGGTTCCTTTGTTGATTACAATCCAGTTTGCTTTGGTGGGGACAGGCATCCTGAAAGACAAAGCCGCGGTCAAAGCCATGTCGCGGACGGGCGACCGCCGCGAGATTCTGCGCGGTCCGTTGTTTTATGGGATTGTCTTTATCGCGATCACTCTGCTCTATTGGAAAGATTCACTTATTGGCATTCCCGCCCTCATGATGATGTGCGGCGGCGATGGGATTGCCGATATTGTCGGTCGGCGGATCCCTTCAGCTAGGCTTCCCTGGTCGCCGGATAAAAGTGTGGCGGGTATGCTGAGTGTTTTTGTAGGCGGCTGGTTGATGACCGTTTTTGTGTTTGCCGTTTTTGTTTGGGTTGGCGCGTTCAGTGGACCTGTCACGCGTTTCCTTTTGCCCATCATATGGATCGCACTTGGCGCGACTCTCGTCGAGTCTTTGCCCTTCAAAGACATTGACAATATCACCATCACACTTGCTTCAATCCTCGTGGGGTACATGGTCTTCTAACTTCCCTTCCTCATCCTTTTTCAGAATCATTGCTTTATAACTCTCGGCATATTTCATAACTTTGTCTTTGGCTTCTTCCTCCGCCCATTCGAGCATCCATTTCCCAACTTCCTCCGGATTGATCTGACTTACGTGTTGCTGTAATGCCTTGATTTTTAGGTCAATGGTGTCCGTGATGTCTACCCACGTATTGGATTTATCGGTACCGTGAACGTATAACCGCTTGACATCGTGCGGTTCATACCCAGTTGACAACAAGTCCGTAAACATCAACCGGCTCCCAGCTGATGGGAAGACCGCGGTACACGCAGCTTGGGCTGCAGCGCGATGATCAGGGTGATTGATGTATTCATCGCCGTAAAACCAGGCTTCTGGATTCCCTACTAAAACGGTATCCGGCTTGAGTTGGCGGATGAGGCGGGTCAAATCTTTTCGCAACGCAATGGTTGGTTCCAGTTCGCCATCCGGATAACGGAGAAAGATCGTTTCCTTGACTCCCAGGATGCCATTTGCGGCGAGCTGTTCCTTCTCGCGTAATTCCGCCAGTTCCTGTTTGTGACTTCCATCCTTCGCTGGATCATTCGAGCCCGAGTCACCACTGGTGATGATCACGGAAATAATCTCGCAGCCTGCCTGTGACCATTTGGCAAGTGTGCCGCCCACGCTGAACTCCTGATCGTCCGGGTGGGCTTGGATGCTCATTGCGCGCTGGGGGATGTATTCATGATTATTCATAAAATTGATTCTCTCCTTTAAATTTTATGGTGCTTGAATTAGACATTATCGGAAATAACATACCAGCACCGTCCCGAAGGTTGATTTCAAGCAATTTGAACGCCTCGCGGAAACCTCACCTGCACTTGCATACATGTGCAAGTGTGCACTCGGCGCTCCGCTCTGCGCGAGGTAAATTAAATCTTTCTCCCAATCACCAGCATTTTATTGCGGATTTTGAAGAGCCAAAAAAATGCTTTCACAGCAGGTAATAATAATTTTACCAATAGCTCTGAACGAAGTAATTTCTTCAAATAGAAATCATAAGGAAATGATAATTCATGGAACGTCCGTAGCTCAACAACCTTAAGACCAACTGACGTGAACAAATCTTTCATTTCGCGGGTGGAGAAGATTTGTTTATGGCCGAACAAATGCGATGAATACATGGCATTCAAAAAGGTAGGAAATCGGCCGCCGGATAACCGATAGGTGAGTGCTCCGACTTGATGGTAGAAACTATCTCTGCAGGGCGTATCAATGAAAAGGAACCCGCCTGCTTTCAACACATTTGCTGCGGACTGTAATGTCTGGAATGGGTAATTGACATGCTCGATCACATCCCATAATGTGACCGCATCAAAGTACTGCGCGTATCCATTTTGCCAGGTATCACTCTCAATGGGATGTTTATCAATTTGGAGCCCATGTTTGGTTTTTGCATAGTGTGCCCGGCTGTCGCTTAATTCAATGCCAGTGACTTGTGCCCCTTTTTGTTGCAACAAGGAGAGAAATAATCCACCACCGCACCCGATATCCAGTATTTTGGCATTTCGTAGTGGGAGATGTTTGGCAAGGATGTCGGCTTGATTTTTGAACTTATTTAAGTTTGCCTGTAGCTGCGTTTCAATATAAGCGGACTCCTGACCCGTTAATTGGGTCCCATCGATCTCTGACGAAATTTTTTCCACCGGATCGAGATAGTCGGTGAAGTGAAATCCCTCAGGCGAGACATAAACATTCGCATTCCTAAGTTTGTAAGTCAACCGCGCCGACTCGGCTGGATGCTTTTTCATGGAATCGATGTTCATAGGGAGAGATTTTACTCGATAGCAAAACATCCGAAGCGCCAGCCAGTATAGGAGAGTGCCTAACTTCGAGAATAAAGGCGTATGTCACCCTGAACGCAGTGAAGGGTCTCCTGCGAATTTGAGCCGAAAGGCTCAAATTCGCAGGGATTCTTCGTTGTGGCGCCACTTACTCAGAATGACATGTATTTTCGATTTTGGATACTCCCCAGTATAGGCTTCGGATGTCACAGTTACCTGTTTACGGTATCTTATGTTCACGGAGGGGCACCCCCGCCAGGTCCTCCACTATTTATGTCAGAGGCTCCCACTTCCGTGTCTGTTAGATCGAGTCCAACGTTGAAGGTGGTGGTGTAAGCATTGGTCGTATCACCTTCCAGATTGAGCAATAACTGGTCGCCGCCACCATTATAAATATTATCTGTGGCATTGCGAGTATCACGCTGTCCCTTGCTGGCATACGGTTCCAACGCATGGACCTGATCTGTCAGCGTGTCGTCAAAGAAGAATTGCGAGGTGAACTGATAATCCTCTCCATCCGCGCCCTTGGTGCGAATCGTAAAGTGGATATGTACCGCTCTGCCCGAATACCAGCCTGGATAAATCGTCTGGAATTGAACCGCGCCATTTGCGTCCGTGAGTTGATAGCCGCGTAGAAATTTTTGCCCGCTGGTGTCAAATCCCTGATCGGAAACGCCTGAATATTGGCCATTCGCGTCACAGTGCCAGACGTCCACTTGCGCGCCTTCGATGGGAGTACAGCTACTGTCGTCAACACTGGCAACCACGAGGTTGAGCGTGAGCGGAAGACCCTCCTTCACGGAATTGTCCGACGGCTCTGAGCGGATATCGGAACGGTTGAGTTGGTCATCCACGAAATAGGGACCAATCGTCAGCTCGGGACGAACGACACAGTCCAGGGCTGTGCCGGTGCCGGAGGGTACCTGTGTTGAACCAACGGTCGGAACAAGAGTACTCGTCACCTCTGGAGCGCAGGCTGCAAGAAATGCGGCGCTTCCGATTCCTAATAGTTTGAGTGCATCTCTCCGACTCAAAATTCGACCTACAGGTTGATCGTCATTTTCCATATAAAATCTCCTTTATCTAAACTTATAAACGTTAACGATTCTAATGAGAGGGCGTTAGGAAATTGTGAATAAACAATGGGGATTTTGTGAGCATTTGACTTTGCTTCATTCCACCTTTTGAAAAAGTGTAACCTTTTCCTTGTAGAAATGCTCTCTGACCCGTAACTATCC
>DASWEH010000380.1:0-17947 GCA_036394895.1 Anaerolineales bacterium | reverse complement strand
TGCCGCGCGATTCACACGCCTGGATGAACCTTGATTCCCAAAAGCAGGGACCGAATTTTGCATATGCTTTTCATGCCGCGGTCAAACGGACAAAGATTGAATTCGAGAAAACAACGAAAGGCTTGCCAGAGGATTTATTTGTATTATTTGTAGACAAGTAGATAGGTACACAGATGACACGTGTAGCCATCTTGCGCTGTGGGAAACTGCCTAGCTTCATCAATTGGGAAATCCCCAACCTGGATGAATTGTTCGAAGAGGACAATTTGCTCCTGCATGGATTTGAAGCGCAGGGATTTCAGGCCGAACCTGTGATCTGGAACGACCCAAAAATCGACTGGGATCAATTTGATATCGCGCTGATCCGCAGCACGTGGGATTACCTCGATGAACAGGAACAGTTCCTGCAGGTTTTGTCAAAAATTGATGACTCCTCTTGCCGACTCTTCAATCCCGTGGCAGCAGTCCGCTGGAACATCGACAAGCACTACCTATTTGACCTGGAGAAGTGGGGAGTGCGGATCATTCCAACGGTTCTGGCATCGAACATCGAGCCAAGCACACTTTCCAGACTATTTGCTCACCAACCAGTACAGACCGTTATTCTGAAACCCACCATCGGTTTGGGAGGGTCGCATTCTCATCGAGTAGCATTGGATGAACTCAACACTAGACTCACAGCATTAAGAACCAATCAGCCTCATCAGGAATACTTGATCCAGCCATTCATCGAAAGCATTGTCACTAAGGGCGAGTGGTCCTTCATCTATTTCAACCGGCAACTGAGCCATGTCTTATTGAAAAAGCCTGCTCCCAACGACTATCGGGTGCAAGGCATTTATGGTGGAACTATACAACCTGCCGAACCTCTAGCTCAGGATCTCTCCAAAGCCGAGGCAGTGATCGCCAAACTTCCTTTTGACATTCTTTATGCTCGCCTCGATTTTGTAAGAGTGGATGGTCACTTGTCTGTGATCGAGGTCGAACTCATTGAACCTATCTTTAGCTTCAACCTCGTTCCGGAAAGCATTGGGCGTTTAGTAAATGCCACCAGGACCAAGTTCGAAATGCGCCCGTGAATTGCAACGCATACCATCTTTGCGCTCAGCTGATTTACTTTCGACGAGCAGCTACATATTGGAATGCTTCTACAGATGTAAAATAGATTATGTCCTGGCGCATCTCGGAGCCAGAGTTTCTGATCAAGGGAAGGTCTTACCCTATTTACCTGAGTTTGAGTATTAACAGGGTCAAGTTGCCTGACGGCACTCTCATTAACTCCGCGCACGAGTTCTTCAGAGTTGCAGCGGATGGCGACATTTTGAAATGGTATCACGGTCCGTCAACTTCGACGCTCGAAGAGTGTCTGTATGTGATCAACATACGTTCTGTCGTGCAAACGTCACTTTATGAGTTCTCCTAGACAGAGTGTTATGGACGCGAGGGAGAACTGCAACAGAAGATTTGTCTCCCTGACCTTGTATCGGTTGCAGATAATGGGCTGCCGTTCGATCCTACTCACATTGTCGAAGGATTCCACTTCCTCCGCACTGGCAAGCCAAGAGGAGACGAATGAGGAACATCGAATGAAAATCCTGGTTCTCTGCGGTGATTATTGGCATCCGGTACGGATTGCGCGCGAAGGACTCGAGACGTTAAGCAGGACTGAATTTACGTTCGACTGGATCGAAGATGCCCGCAGTTGGTCACCGGAAATGATGAGAACGTATCCAGTGGTGATCCTGACCAAGTCTAATAACGTCTCTGCAGCCGACCAAACTGGCTGGATGACAGATTCCGTCCAGGCGGAATTTTTGGATTATGTTCGCAAAGGAAATGGGCTGCTTGCCATCCACTCAGGCACTGCCGACTACGATCAGAAGCCTGTGCTGCGCAGCTTGTTAGGTGGCGTCTTCACCCATCATCCAGAGCAATGCCCGGTCACCGTGACCCCGCGCGTGGGGCATCCCCTTTCCGTCGGGAGTGCTCCGTTTACGTTGAAAGATGAGCATTATTTCATGGCGTTGGATGATCCACAGGCAGAGGTCTTCATGACCACAACATCCGGGTATGGTGAACAGCCAGGTGCCTGGAGGCGGACGGAGGGCAGCGGGCGGGTCGCGGTCCTAACGCCTGGTCACAATGTGGAGGTTTGGCTACATCCGTCTTTCCAGGCTCTGTTGCTTAACTCCTTGCTCTGGTGCGGCAAGTTACTCTGATTTATGGAGGTTCATCTTGAAACTGATCTTTGGCAAATCCAAATGGGAAATGTGGGATGATCCGCTGGAGGTCTTCCTCCAACGGGTCAAGGTGAGTGGCTTTGAGGCGACCGAGGTTTACCTGGGCTCCTTACAGGAGTCACCGGCAGAGATTGTGCGCCTTCATGCTGCCTATGGTCTGCGTCTCATCGGTCAGATCCTGACCCAAGGACAAACCTACCAGGATCATATTGAGAGCCTGGAATCGCAGTTGGAGTTTGCCGCGCAATGTAACGTCATGTTTATCAATAGTCATATCGGCCGCGATATTTTTAGCTTCGAAGAAAATGTGCAGATCTTCGAGCGTGTCACGCAGTTGAGTCAGAGCAGTGGCATTCCTATTCTGATCGAAACTCATCGCGGCCGACCGACGTACTCTGCCATCGAGACCCGCAAATATCTGGAAGCGGTTCCGGAGTTACACTTGACCGCAGACTTTTCGCACTGGATGGTGGTCCATGAATCAGATCTCGCCGATCAGCGCTCGAACCTCGAGCTTGCTATGACCCGGGCGGACTATATCCACGCTCGTGTGGGCTATGCCGAAGGACCGCAGATTCCGGATCCACGCGCGCCGGAATGGGAGTATGCTGTGACGACCCATCTAGGACTATGGCAACAGATCGTTGATCAGCAAAAGAGGAACGGCAAAGAAAGCTTATACATCACGCCCGAATTTGGCCCGCCAGCCTATATGCACACCGCGCCTTTTACTAATCAGCCAGTCGGCGACGTCTGGGAGCAGAATGTGTATATGAAAGAACTGCTTGCGAGCAGGCTCGAAATCTAAGTGCAGGGACGCGCTTTTTCCGAGCGTGTGATCATTTCCCTTTTAGCTATGTTCATTGCACACTTGCCTCCCAGTTCAATACCGTGAGAAACACTCGCTCGAACTTTTTGGAATCGGCGCTCACCGCAACGTTGATCTTCACACCGTTTGCGTCCTGTTTTACACGGCCGCTTTCCGGCCTTCCTCTTCCACAACGCTCAAATTAAGTTCTTCAAATTTGACAATGCTCTGATCAGTGAAGCTTGCTGAGGTCAAAGAATCCCAGAATTGGAATCCGCCGCTATCCACAAAATCAAGATTGGCTGTCAGCAGTTCATATACCAGCTTCGCCGTTGAAGTATTACGATTTTTATCCAGCGCCTTATAGAAATTGCGAGTGACAGGCACGTCATCGGTCGCATCCAATGGAATCAAAACGATGGGGATGCCTGATTTGAAAACAATATTCGCCGCAACCGGGTCAATGTAGATATTCCATTCCGCATATTCATTCTGGATGTTGACACCTGAGTTCCCTACATTTCCCTTGGCTTCCACCGCTCCACCCATGACGTAAATCTCCTTGATATTGGCACTGATCTCTGGTGCTTTTTGGAGCGCATCAGCAATATTCGTTAACGGTCCAACCGCCACAATGGTGATCGCTTCACTCGATGTTTGAAGGATGTCTATGATCAAATCAGAAGCGTTGAGATGGGATGCCTCTCCTCCCGAAGGAATTTCAACTCCGTAAGCATTATCTACAGCCTGCCGCCACTCGGCCGGGAAAGCATGGTTGCCGGCGAGTGGCCTTTCCCGCCCACAGGCAACCGGGATATCTTTGTGACCGCTCAACCTCACCAGCCCCAGTGCATTGGATACTCCCGGTCCACAATGCGCTTCCCCGGTTCCAGAGACCGTGATCGCTCTGACGTCCACATTTGGATGAGATAACAGGAATAAAGCCGCAAACATATCCTCGTGCGCCATATCCGTATCAAAAATAACAGGTTTTGGAGTTTGAATCTGAATGAGGCTGGGGTCAGGAGTTAAATTCTGGTTCGCGCATCCGGCAAGCAGAAGGGATAATACACAGACGATAACCAGAAGCAATTGTCTAATGGATTTGAAACAAAGACCATTCATGGATTTTCTCCTTGCAGTGCTCTGCCATCAACCACTAATTTACCAATCCAGTTTCTCAATTTTATCGGGTTATTTACATCCATGGCGATTTCGGGGAGATATAGAAAATATGTATTGGATGAAATGTGCTGATTGGATCATAAATAAAAGTAATTTACTCTTATAGTATAAAAGTATTATGCCTTACATAGCGTGCTGCGTTTTTTACAAATAAAAACAGGTAAACAAGACATGTGCTTGTTTACCTGTTTCCTTATCTACTTGTATACCTAACCCTACAACTTCTCCAACTCATCCACCATTCGGCTCAACACATCGAACCCGCCCTGCCAGAACTTTGCTGAGCGGATGTCAATGCCTGCATCAGATAAGATCTTCTCGGGAGCTTCAGACCCGCCCGCGGATAAGATTTTCAGATACTTGGGCTTAAAGGATTCGCCTTCCGCTTTGAACTGCTGGTAGAGCGAAAACACCAGCAACTGACCGAAGGCATAGGCGTACACATAGAACGGCGTGTGATAGATGTGCGGGATAGAAACCCATTCCCATTTGAACTCATCGCTCAATTCCACCGAATCGCTGAATTGTTCTTTCAGATTTTCCATATACGCCACAGAGAGCTCGTCCGTGGAAGCGTTCTTCTGGATCATCGCATGTGCATCCCGTTCGAACATCGCAAAATAGATCTGGCGCAGAATGGTCGCAAAGGCATCGTCCATTTGCTTGAACAAAATATCGCGGCGCACGGCTTCGTCGGTCTCTTCAGCGAGCAGCTTTTCGGTCAGCATCATTTCGCCAAAGGTGGAGGCGGTCTCCGCCAGCGGCAAGGACGAGTGGAACGTGAACGTGCTGTGATGTGAGGCCAGCATGGCATGGATGGCGTGTCCCAGTTCGTGCGCCAGCGTTGCCACGTCGCGGGCGCGTCCGGTGAAGTTCATCAACACATAGGGAGTGTTCTCGGGGTTGATCGAAGCGCAGAAGGCGCCTCCCTGCTTGCCTTTACGGACTTCGCTATCAAGATGATCCTGGTCGAAGACGCGCTGGGCCAGTTCACCAACTTTTGGTTCGAAGGCGCTGAAGGATTCCAAAACCATTTTTGCCGCGGTATCAAACTCAAAGGCCTTATCTGACTTGGCCATCGGCGCATAAATATCGTAGCGGCGGAGTTTATCCAGGCCTAACTGCTTGGCTTTCAGCTTGAAGTAACGCTGGAAGATCTTTGAATTCTTCTTGGTCACATCCATCAACACATTTACCGCTTCATCCGGAACGTCGTTTGCCAGATTACGCGCCGACATGGGACTGCTGAACTTGCGCATGATGATGTTTTCGTTGTGCCAGTCGCGGGCACGGGTCTGATACATCTGCCCCAAGATCGGTCCATCTTCGCTGTAGACACGATAAAGTTCCTGGTATGCACGGGCGCGCAGGTCAGCATCTGGTCCCTGAATGTAGGGCTGTAGCTGAGCGCGCGTCAGTTCCTTCACTTCGCCGTTCACCTCCAGTTTGAAGACATAGCGGTTTGTGATCGAATCATATAAATTGACCAGCGCGCTCGACCCGGTCACATCCTTGAGGTTGATCGCCTTCTCTTCTGGCTCACTTAAAGTGTAGGGCTTGAAATGGCGGATCTCTTCGAGATAATAACGATAATCACCGGAAGCATTCATCAAACGTTCGGCGTTTGCTTCACCCACATCCTTCCACCACAAGTTGAAGAACAACGTGCGATTCTGGATCTCCGCCGCAAACTGCTGCACGCGTCCCATCAGGCTTTGGGCATTCTGATCCTGCGTGTCCGCCGCAAACGAGAGACCGGCGAACGCATACACCCGATTCACAATGCGGGCGATTTCTTCCGAGGCGCGTACCACGTCGAGAAATGTCTCGGCGTCCATATCCGGTTTCAGTTTGTCGCGCACGCCTTCAAATGACGTGACCTGTTCCTCCACGTTATCGAACGCGGCTTGCAGTTCCGGGCTGTCGAAGCCGGAGAAAAGCTCACCGAGGTCCCATTTTTTGACTGAGTAAGTGTTGACCGTATAAGCCATGATTTAGTCTCTCCTGTAACTGTTTTTTACCACAAAGTGAAATGCTTTCGTAGTGACAAAAGATGTATTTGAAGATGTATTTTCTCGGAGGTCGAGTAGTAGCGCCGAGCCTTAAATGGCGAGTGCGCCGCGTACCGAGACCTTACAGACTCGAGCGGATGTGCACGATATCGCCGTCTTTGACGAGATACTCTTTGCCTTCGAGTCTGAGCTTGCCCTTGGACTTTGCTTCATTCATTCCGCCCAGGCTGATGAGGTCATCATATGCCACCACCTCGGCCCGGACGAATCCACGCTGAAGATCTGTATGGATCTCACCCGCCGATTCCTGGGCGGTCGCGCCACGTTTCGTCTCCCAGGCACGGACTTCGTCTTCACCAACCGTAAAGAACGATTGCACTTGAAGCAGATCATACGAAAGGCGGATCATCTTGTTCAGGCTGAGTTCTTCGATGCCATATTCCTGCATAAAGGTAGTCGCGTCTTCCAGGGAAAGCTGGGCGATCTCCATCTCAAGCTTGCCCTGCAAAGCTACAGATGGCGTTTCGAACTCCCAGACCGGCGCCGCCTGACCTTCTCCCATATTGAAGACGATCAGCACGGGCTTGCGCGTGAGCAATCCAAAACTCGCCAGGATTTTACTCTCTTCGGCGGAGACTTCCACCTTCCGCAGAGGGGTATTGTCGGAGAGTACTTCGCGCAGGCGTTGAAAGAGTGCGGTCTGGCGTTCGTTGTCCACTTTATCGGTACCGCCTTTTTTGCGTTCTTCGGTCAGGCGTTCAATCTTCCGTTCCACAGTGATCAGATCGTTCAACAGCAGTTCGCTGAGCATGATGTCCGCATCCCGGGCGGGATCGATACTGGCCATGGTGTGCAGAATACTGTCATCCTCAAAGCCGCGCACGACCAGGATAAAGCCGTCCATTTGAGTGAGTTGATTGAGCAACTGACCGGAAATACCGCTTTTCGCCGCGCCGCTTTCCAGACCGGCGATATCGGCGTAGGTCACCTTAGCATAGATCGTTTTCTTTGGTTTGAACATCTCCGAGAGTTTGGTCACGCGCGGATCAGGGACATCCACGACCGCGGTATGGACTTCGAAACGACCCGCCGAAGCGGTGGTAGGAGTGTTGCCGCGCGTCAACGCGTTGAAAATGGTCGTCTTTCCAGATTGGGGCAATCCGATAATTCCGAGTTTCATCTTGTCCTTTGTTTTTCGTCACGGATTGCTTTTTTCTGTGCAAATCCGTGAAATCTGTGGCTAAATATTTGCCTGCCTAACATTGTGTTTGAGGATTCAAATTTTACTTGACCTTCGTGTTGGGAGTGGTATACTTTGGGGCGCCCGGGGAAAATCACCCCAGTAGCCGAAGTGGCGGAATAGGCAGACGCGCACGACTCAAAATCGTGTTCCCTCCGGGAATGAGGGTTCGATTCCCTCCTTCGGCACACAAATTATACCCTTACGGGCACTTTGTAACAAAACGTCCTCCTATTCGAGAGGACGCTTTGTTTTTGTGATTGATTTTATTGTATTGTCTTATGGGAGGGTGAAGTCAGTACAGGCAACGCCTCTGGAATGAATCACCTGCACTTACCAGTCTTTGAATTCGACATCCTTATCCTGACCTCTTAACCCTGTTGAAAATTCATAGTCACCGTTTTCATTTGCAATCTCTCCAGGACAACACTCAATCCTTTTTGATTGTCCATGAGCATCAGAATAGAGTACAACCATCACAGGTTCAAGAGGAACTAAACCAGTTATATTGACTTTCACGGAATTCTCAGATATCGTTTCTGCCTTAATCTCGACTGGCGCTTCATTAATCCATTCTTCTTGTTCAGAATTCAAGGGTGTCGCGCTCTTATCTATCCAAGGTGCCACCTTCTGATTAGCATATTTTTTGAACTCATCGAATGTTTGAACAACAATAACTTCGGGGTAAGCTTGTAAATCTTCTGAAGAAAGTTGCGCTTGTTTTTGAAAAAAGTAAACGGCTTTCTTCGTGCTTGACTTAGGGCTGCAACTAACGACAAATAAAAGGGTTAGAATCAAAGCCAGTTTTTTCATATTCATTACACCCATACAATGGTTCAGTATAATCTTTTATATATTCAAGAAGGTGATTAATGAGACTGTCCCTGATCTTTGCCTTGATCGATGTGCTGATTATTTTGGCATATCCTTTTGTATTCCTCGTATAAAAACTACGCCAACTTTTAAAAATTAAGAGATAATAGCAGTACGATGAGCGGTCACATTCCATGTCATGGAGGTCTGCTATGCCGTCAATGAACGATGTCCTGGGTGTTATTATGGGAGGCGGACGCGGCTCGCGTCTGCACCCGTTGACCAAGATGCGCTCGAAGCCTGCTGTGCCGATCGCGGGGAAGTATCGTCTCATTGACATTCCCATCAGCAACTGCATCAATTCGGGGATTTATCGCGTGGCGATCCTGACCCAGTTCAATTCTGTTTCGCTTCACCGGCATATTTCCCAGGCCTATAACTTCGACGTGTTCCACACGGGCTGGGTGCAGATCTGGGCTGCCGAGCAAACCCCACAGAGCACGTCCTGGTATCAGGGCACCGCGGACGCGGTCCGCAAACAGTTATTCGAGATCCAGGCGACGGGTGCAGATTATGTGTTGATCCTGGCGGGAGACCATCTCTATCGCATGGATTACTCTGTCATGGCAAAATATCACTGGGAGAAAGAAGCCGATATCACAGTGGCCGTTCAGCCCGTTGCGAAGAGCGAAGCCTCCCGTTTGGGAATTTTGAAGCGCGAGGAGGATGGTCATATCTCCGATTTTGTGGAAAAACCTAAGGACCCCGCCATCCAGGATAAATTCGTGAGCCGCGAGGATCCTGCGCGTCCGCTATTGGGTTCGATGGGGATTTATCTGTTCAAGACCAAAGTATTGAATGACCTGCTTATGTATCACTTGCGGCATGACGATTTTGGAGGCGAGATCATTCCCGAGTCCATTAATTCTCACGAAGTCTATGGTTTTGACTTCGATGGCTACTGGGAGGATATCGGGACGATTCAATCGTTCTATGAAACCAATTTAAAGCTGACCAGCTCAAACCCGCCGTTTAATTTTTATGACGGAAAATCCCCGATCTATACCCACGCTCGTTTTCTGCCAGGGTCCACTGTAGAAGATAGCCAATTGAAAGATGTGTTGATTGCAGAGGGTTGCCATATCCGCAAAGCCGAGATCACCCATTCAATCGTGGGCATTCGCAGTCAGATCGCAGAGGGGACTCTGATCAAAGACAGCATCCTGATGGGCGCAGATTATTACAATGAAGAGAAGAAACGCGGGACCCTGCCAATTGGCATTGGTAAAAATTGCCATATCGAATGTGCCATCCTGGATAAGAACGTGCGGATTGGCGATGATGTGGTGATCAAACCGTTCCCGCGCGAAAAAGACATTGACAGCGATCTTTATTTTGTGCGGGATGGGATCGTGGTAATTGCAAAAGATACAGAAATCCCTTCCGGTACCCACATTGAACCTGTTAAGTAAAGTATTTTCATCACATTGACAGACCTTTCAGCGAGGCGTACACTTTTATTGTCCAAGGAGCAATGAATCGGCCGTCACACGGAGGTGTGGCGGTTTATTTTTGCCCCACGAAAACTTATACATGGGAGCTTTTATGAACGAGGTTTGGCCAGTCTTTATTATTATTTTACAGTTGATCTTTTTGGAAGGAATCCTTTCTATCGATAATGCGGCTGTGATCGGGGCCTTGGTCTCGCCTCTGCCAGATGACCAGCATGTGGTCTGGCCGAAAGCGCTTGAACGGATCGGTGAATGGCTGCATCCCATTCTTGGCAACCAACGGATGGCCGCGTTGCGCGTGGGGCTGCTGGGCGCGTACGTTGGTCGTGGAACCATGTTGTTCCTGACGAGTTTCCTTATTCACAACTCCTGGATCAAAATTGTTGGCGCAGCTTATCTTATCCATCTGGCGTTCGACAACCTTAAAGATATGTCCGGTGGAGGCAGTGAGGAAGATGGGGATGTTCAGCCGATCAAGGTCCAATCGTTTTGGCCAACGGTGCTGACCGTTGAGTTGATGGACTTGATCTTTAGTATCGACAACGTTGTGGCGGCTGTCTCCCTCTCCGATAAGATCTGGGTGGTGATGGTGGGCGTCGGGATTGGCATTCTCACCATGCGTTTTGCAGCAGGCGTCTTTAGCTATGCTGTGGCGCGTGAACCAATCCTCAAGCAGGCTGCTTATGTTTTGGTGCTCAATATCGGTGTGGAACTAATTCTCGATCAGGTCTGGCATATTGAAATTTCGGATCTAGTGCGCTTTGGCATTTCCATGTCCACAATTCTGCTAGCATTGGCCTACGCCCACAGTCCGCTTCTGCAAAAATTCCGCTTTGCACTGGTCTGGCTGGCACAGGGAATCGGCATCGTTACTGAATTTGTGGATTGGATCTTTGCGCCATTACGAGGTCTATTCCGTGTATTCAGTGGAATCTTCAAATCGTCTTCCGAAACGGAACCTACCTAAAGGATTTGAGCAAACATGTTCACGATCAAGACACCGACAACTCATGATGACTTCAAAGCTTATTACGCCCTGCGCTATAGGGTATTGAGCGAACCGTGGGGATTTCCAAAAGGCACAGAGAAAGATGATTACGAGCCGATCAGCGAACACTTCATGGCGGTCAACGAAAAGGATGAAGTCGTGGGCGTGGCCAAGTTGTACGAAAAGGATGAAGAGACGGGACACATCTCTCACCTTGCTGTTGCTCCAGAATATCAGCGTAAAGGCATTGGACGCCTGTTACTGGAAACGGTTGAACAACGCGCCCGCGCCCGCGGGTTTCGGACCCTGGGAGCGATGGCACGTGCCACAGCCACGGTCTACTTTGAGAAATATGGCTTCCGCATTGTCGGCATGCCTACACCTCACATTGGGACAACGCCCTATGTCTGGATGGAAAAAGATTTGGGCTAACTGAGGCCTCATTCTATGGGTTCATGGAATCCATGTAACTTTACTTGACAGTCAATTATTTTGGGGTAAACTGACATTGGATGGGGAGTAGCCGCCTGTTCCCCACAGGATGGATCGTCGTCAAACCATTGGCCGAACGGCCATCGGTGATCCGTGCGCTGGAAAGCGTTGGCAAGACCACCACACGGGTGTGGTGGTTTTTTTATTGACATCACCACAACCATCACTCCGGAGATGTTTGTTATGAGTCTTGAAAATACTGGTAAGGCTGAGGTTCCGCAACAGGAATGGCACGCACTCAAAGCGGAAGAAGTATTGAATCACCTCGAGGTACGGGGAAATGGATTAACTTCTGAGGAAGCCAAAAAACGTCTGGAGCAATACGGTCCCAATCAATTAAAGGAAGCCTTACGTCCGACGTTCCTGCAAATGTTGTGGGAGCAATTAAATAATTTTGTCGTGATCCTCTTGATCGTTGCTTCCCTGATCTCAGGTCTGCTTGGGGATTATGTGGAAGCCTCGGCGATCATGGCAATTGTGGTATTGAATGCAGTCCTGGGGATTGTTCAGGAACGCCGGGCTGAGGAGGCGTTAGCGGCACTCAAAAAACTCGCCGCGCCGGATGCCCAGGTGATGCGCGATGGACACAGAGTCTCTGTTCCCGCCTACGAACTTGTGCCGGGTGATCTTGTTTTTCTGGAAGCCGGAAATTTCATCCCTGCCGATATCCGCTTGTTGGAAGCAGTCAACTTACGGATCGAAGAGGCTTCGCTCACAGGCGAATCGCTCCCTGTGCAGAAGAATGCTGCAACCGTGCTTGATAAAAATATTCCGCTGGGGGATCGCAAAAACACTGCGTTTATGGGCACGGTCGTTTCCTATGGGCGCGGACGCGGGGTGGTGACCAGCACAGGCATGTACACCCAGCTGGGTCTCATCGCCAGAATGCTCCAAAGTGTAGAAGCCGAAGAGACGCCATTACAGCGCCGACTCGACCAGCTTGGCAAATCGCTTAGCATTGCAGCGCTCTTCCTGGTTGCCATCGTTTTTATTGTTGCCCTTATCAATTCCACAAATATCAGTCAACTCTTTATGGGTCCACTTGCTTATGTAACTGAATATGGAACTGATATCACAGAAGTCTTTATTATTGCCATTAGCCTCGCAATTGCCGCGGTGCCGGAAGGACTTCCGGCAGTGGTGACGATTTCTCTTGCCCTTGGGATGAGGGAGATGATCAAACGCCACGCGCTCATCCGAAAGCTGTCGTCCGTGGAGACTCTTGGGTCCGCCACCGTCATTTGCTCCGATAAAACTGGCACACTCACGCAAAATGAAATGACTGTTACGCGCATGTGGGTGGACGGGCAGTTCATCAATATTACCGGCACCGGTTATGTTCCCAATGGCGAATTCCTTGTGGATGGCAAATCCGTCGATATGACAAATTATCCGGGCGCGCTCACTGCACTATGGCTGGGCGTATTAAATAACGACTCGGAAATTGAAACCACAGGTGAAAGTGAAGAACAGAAAACGTATCGCATTGTAGGTGACCCGACCGAGGGATCATTACTCATTGCCGCGACCAAGGCGGGTGCCGTTCACCTGGAGATTGATAAAGCCTACCCGCGCGAGAATGAGGTGCCATTCGATTCAGAACGCAAACGCATGATCACAATTCACAACGTGAGCGAGCCGGACCCCAATGATCTCTCTCCCTTCCGCAGCTATAAAATGAAGGACTGGGATGTGCTTGCCATGAAGGGCGCGCCTGACATCGTGCTTGATTTATGCTCGCATTACCAGACGATGGATGATCAGTCAAAACCGCTGGATGAGGCGACGCGCAAACGCATTCTTGCAGCAAACGATGCGTTGACAAAAGAGGCGCTACGCGTGCTTGGTTTAGCCTATCGGGCGGAAGAAGATATCCCTGATAATCCCGAAAATATCAAAGCCGAAGAACTGGAAAAGGATCTGGTCTTCGTGGGTTTGGTGGGAATGATCGATCCTGCACGCAATGAAGTCAAACCTGCGCTAGAAAAGGCACGTGAAGCAGGGATTCGCACCGTGATGATCACAGGAGATTATCCAAATACGGCGCGAGCCATCGCGGCGACGATCCATCTCCTTCGCCCTGGCAAGAAAGTGATGACCGGTGCGCAACTCGACGAGACGAGCGATGAGGAGCTTAAGAGAGTGATCGAAGATACCGATGTCTTCGCCCGCGTTTCGCCGGAACACAAGATGCGCATTGTGGATGCATTGCAAGCCAATGATGAGGTCGTTGCGATGACCGGGGACGGTGTCAACGACGCGCCTGCCATCAAGCGCGCCGACATTGGCATCGCGATGGGCATCACCGGTACGGATGTTGCCAAAGAGACTGCCGATATGGTGCTCACCGACGACAACTACGCTAGCATCGTCTCTGCCGTGGAACAGGGACGGATTATTTATTCGAATATCCGCAAATTTGTGTTCTTCCTGCTTTCTTCCAACGTGGCAGAGATCATGATCATTTTCCTCGCCACGCTGGCGGGTCTCCCCGCTCCCTTGACAGCCATTCAATTATTGTGGCTCAACCTTATTACGGATGGCGCGCCGGCGCTTGCTCTCGCCGTTGAAAAAGGCGACCCCGATATTATGCAGCAGAAGCCGCGCGCCAAATCAGAACCCATTGTCAATCGCAGCATGATGATCGGTTTGGGTGTGCAAACTGTTGCGCAGACTTGTGCAGTACTGACAGCGTTTGGGTTGGGTTTGCTCTGGCATCTTGAGGTAGGCGCTTTCGCCATTGGAAACCCACTTACCTATTTGCTTCAACATGACTGGCGCGGCGTGGATGTGCAGACTGCAGAAACCATGGCATTTGTCACGCTTTCCTTGTGTGAGCTTTTCCGAGCGTATACCGTTCGCTCGGAGCGCGCCTCCATTTTCCAAATCGGCTTGTTCTCGAATCGTTATATGCAATATGCGGTTGGTCTTTCCATTGCATTGTTGCTGCTTGTGTGCAGCCTGCCATTCCTGCAACCAATCTTCAACACGCATTTTCTGAGTTTAAGGGAATGGGCAATCGTCGTTGGATTGGCGCTTATTCCCGCAACTGCAGAAGAGATCACAAAATTCTTTTTGCGCAGAAGCAGGGGATAATCATTCCCCTGCGAAACAAAAACGGATTACGTACCTGTTACGCAATCCGTAATTCTTTAACTTGAAACGTTTTGCGATGAATGGGAGAGACACCCAGCCGCCTCATTGCGAGGCGATGGGCTTGTGTGCCGTACCCCTTATGTTTTCCAAGCCCATAGCCTTGATAGCGTGAATCCAGTTCGTACATCAGTGCATCGCGCGTCGTCTTCGCCAGCACGGATGCGGCGGCAATGCTCAAGCAGAGCGTATCGCCTTTGACGAGCGCAGTCTGTGAAAGCTCCAACTGTGGCAG
Source organism: Anaerolineales bacterium (assembly GCA_036394895.1). Taxonomy (GTDB): domain Bacteria; phylum Chloroflexota; class Anaerolineae; order Anaerolineales; family Villigracilaceae; genus Defluviilinea. The sequence continues at coordinate 3,270 of DASWEH010000380.1, read as the reverse complement.
TTCCAGTCGGAAATCGGTCAGTAGGTATTGTGGCGAAAGGGATAAGGCGTTCAGCGCGCGCAAGGCAGCCAAGCGCGTCGCGTGGACAATGCCCAAGGAATCGATTTCCTCGGCGGAAGCAAAGGCAACGCTCCAGGTCAGCGCGACCTCTTTGATGCACGGCGCAAGCGATTCACGCTCAAGAGGAGTCATCTGCTTGGAATCGCGCACCCCGGCTAACGCCCTGGAAAGGAGCGTTGGATCATTTGGCAGGATCACCGCCCCTACCGCCACCGGCCCAGCCAGCGCGCCGCGTCCAGCCTCATCCAACCCTGCTAGATGCAGCAAGCCACTATTCCAAAGCTGTGATTCAAAAAAAGTATCCGGATCAACTCGCATTGTCATAGATTCCGCGCCGTGCCCTGGCATGGATCCGAAAGATATCCCGGATCATGCGCACGGCATCCCGCAAGGCGCTGACTTTGCTATCGGAAAAGTGATACCAATGAATGGGGATTTCCACGATGCGATAGCCATGACGGCGCGCAATATAAAGCAGCTCAATGTCAAATGACCAGCCCAGCAAGGTTTGTCGGTTGAATACATCTTCTGCAACGTCCGCGCGAAAACATTTGAAGCCGCATTGCGTATCGTTCAACCCGGGCAGGATCAAGGTTTGGATCAGGAAGTTGATGCCGCGTCCGCCCAGATGGCGATAAGATGGTTCGTTATAGCGCACCGCCCCTTTTGCTTCCCGTGAAGCGATCGCAATATCAAAGTTTTGAAGTGTTGGGGGAAGGAACTTAACGATCTCTTCTACAGGCATCGAAAGATCGGCGTCACACATAAAACGATAATCCCCCTTCGCTATAAGCATTCCGCGTTGGACAGCCGCTCCCTTGCCTTTTTCACTTTGGGTCACGCGCAGGTTTTCGTGCTGTTGTGCGAATTGCTGCGCGACCTCATAGGTTGTGTCAGTGCTCCCATTTTCGACGACGATCACTTCAGAGGGAAAGGGCTGCTGTTTGAGAAAATGAAAGACCTGCTCCAACGTGCCGGGCAAACGATTCTGCTCATTATGAGCAGGGATCACAATGGAAAGAAAAGGACTCAAGGCAAGAGTAGGTTCGAGCTAAGGAGAATATAAGCAAAAACTGCAAGAATACATAACAGAGCAATTGCCAAGGCCGCGACAATCATCAACTGAAGCGGCGTCATGCCAAGGACTCTTTTGGCTGGCGATGCCGGACGAGGCAAAGGTGTTGCAGGGTTTGATTCTTCCAGCGAGGGAGTCAGCGCTTCCATGGCTGTCTCTTCATCCACCATCGCAAAATCGAAATCGGCGGGATTGAAAGGTTTTGCTTCTTCAGCCGCGGTAAAGATTGCACGCGCCCGTGACACATTTTGGGGAGGTTGTATCTTCTCTTCGGTGGTGGCGCTTATCCCGGGCATGGAACCCGAAACAACATTCTTCTTTGCAGGACGCGGATTGATTATTCGCTCCGTATATTCGTGTACGGCTTCTGCCCTTAGCACATGTGCCCCCGTTGATAATCCTGCCACAAACGACTTGATGCCGTCAATCATCATGACTTTGATAGCGGGGTTCACAAACTCAATATGCAGGCCCGGGTTTGCCGCAATGAGAACAGGTTCGATGGGAACGGGAAGTTTTACTCCCTGACGCTCGATAAATACTTTCACAGCATTCGCCATACGAGAGGTCTGCTGGATTAAATTAACTTCAGCAGGCTTGTAGCCATCCCCAGACTCCTCATTCCAGGCACTCCCTCGAGCTTCATACCTGCCGCGCAAATAGGTAACGTGGATCACGTGGATGCCTGTCGGTCCCAGCAATATAATCGGCACCACAATGCCACTCGCACCGAGGGTCATATTGCGGATAAGGGTATAACCCTTTTCCAACTGGCGGTCAAAAAAAGTAATGATTGCCTTCTGTGCTTCCAGTTCAGTGGGCCAGTTGAACCCAAATTTAAGCATGCCTTGAACTCGTTGAACCATGCCGAGTTCACCTTTTTCATTCAGAAGAGGAGTTTTATCGATAATTTTCATATGGAATTAGAAAACGGGTGCCTGTTCCAATTCATCGTGATCTGCATCGGTGCGGGTTGCAATGATTTCTTTGCCGTTGCGATTGACCACTTGCACAGGTTTATCTTGAACATCGAAGGTGCCAGCCAGAAATACCCTGCGTTTCCCGATGACAAATCTTTGTCCCTTTTTGAGTCGTTCCAAAAGCTCCTTGCGAGCCACCAGAATCCGGTCTGAAAATGTGGCGCCACGTCGTTCGAACGCGCGTACCACTTCAATTTGTCCGTCCTTATAGCGGACAGCTTCGATGACTCCATCAAACTTTTTCGCCATAGAATTCTCCCTGCGTATTTTAGCATTAAAAAAACACCCCGTCATTGCGAGCCTGCTAGGTGTTAGCCCAAAGTAGAAATGTCCCTTTTCGCCAAAGTTAAAATGTCCCCTTTGAAGGGACAAGAAAATGGACCAACTACTGAACATGAGCGCCAAAGAACTGAGCCGGTTAGAAGTGATGCAAAAGCTCTCAGAAAAACGAATGAGTCAAAAAGAAGCAGGCACGATTCTGCACCTAAGTATGCGCCAGATCAAACGGTTGCTGAAAGCCTATCGCAAACGGGGAGCCGCCGGTCTGGTGTCGAGACACCGCGGGCGCAGAGGCAACCATCGCTTAGCCGAAGACGTAAAGAAAGGTGCGTTGAATTTGTTGAAGACCCAGTACAAGGGGTTTGGTGCCACGCTGGCCCACGAGAAGCTGGTGGAAAAAGACAAACTGAAACTTTCGGATGAAAGCGTGCGCAAATTAATGATCGAGGAAGACTTGTGGAAACCACGCAAAGCCAAGAAGGTGGTGACGCACCAACTGCGCGAACGGCGAGCTTGTTTTGGGGAATTGGTTCAGATCGATGGCTCACCGCACGATTGGTTTGAAGGCCGAGCCGAGGCATGTGTGTTGTTAGTGTTCATTGACGACGCCACAGGGAAAGTGGTACAGTTGCGCTTCGTGGACAGCGAGAGCTTTTTCAGTTACGCTCAGGCGGCGGAGGACTATTTCAGGCGCTGTGGCAAGCCCGTCGCCTTCTACAGCGATAAACACAGCATCTTTCGAGTCAATCTGCCTTCCACGGGCTCTGGCGAGGCGCTGACGCAGTTTGGACGCGCCATGCAGGAATTGGATATTCAGATCATCTGTGCCAACACGCCCCAGGCCAAAGGCCGCGTCGAACGTGTCAACCAGACCTT
>DASWEH010000379.1:0-4412 GCA_036394895.1 Anaerolineales bacterium | reverse complement strand
CATCTGGAGTCGACTCCAAGTCAAGGGCTTATATGAGAATTTGAGCTTTAAGAATCAAATTCTGTTTATCTATACGCAATTCAAATCAAGCGTGTCTACAGACACGCCCGGGGATCGTAAATCCGTGTCTGTAGACACGCTGCTTTCGTCTATAGCTCGCGCCGTCAGCTGCTTCGCCAATAACCGAGGTTCAATCCTCATGCCTTGTTAGCAGTAAGGAGCTTTTCCCAATATCCAAGGTTGTCACTCATCAAACGTAGCGGCACGAGTGTCTCAGGGCTAAAGCACCCCGTTATTCTTCAGGTTCGGACACCGCAGTAACGATACGTTCGAACTCTGTGCTTATTGGCGATTTCCCGAGAAGTGCTGTCAGAACTCTCTCACCCACAAGTGAGCTGTTACCCATTGCATTCATCCACAAATGGGCATAATCGATAAATGCTGGATCCATGACAAGGGACTGTTTTTGAGCCGTCTTATATGCCAGCATGATCAGAACATTGGGCGACAACTTTGCTAAAGCTTTATATTCCGGCAAATCAAACTCATCATCATCCATCCGACTTATGGCCCAATAAGCGGGCGATTTTATGCCATTCCCCTGTGGACCAACGGCATATAACAACCTGGTCAGAAATTGCCATAGATGGCTTTTGTTGTATTTGTGGAAGAAAGTTTTCCGATCTTCCTTTTTGACTCGCCCAATCTTTAGGAGTGTTTCCAAATTCCAAACATTGGGGACCGATAACGGACTACTTCCCGCCTCTGGCTGTTGTAAGGAGTTAGTTATAGTTTTAACAGAGTTTTCTTTGGAGGTTGATTCAGAGTTTAAAGAGATTAAAGCTGCGCAAATCGACCCGACTGATCGGACAAATCGACCCATACTGTTAGTGCAAATCGACCTATCCGTTGATGCAAATCGACCTAAACCGATAGTGCAAATTGCCCCAAGCTGTTGATGCAAATCGACCTCATTTGATGGTGCAAATCGACCCTCATTGATAGCGCAAATCGACCCATCTTCTCGGGTCAGAATAAAGGGGCTGTTTTCCTTCATCATTGGCTCTTTTTCTGGGTCAAACTCCACAATTCGCTGAGCCAGGTACTCGACACCCTTCATCCCGCCACACAGGGCTGCATCAAATATCTCAAATGGCAGATCTTCCTGGAAGACACGTATTGTCAGAGTGGATCCTCCGAAGCGGCGTAACTCGTTGACCACAGACAGGTACACATGCATAATGGCATACCGCAGATCACCGATCTTTGCCTGTTTCTCCCGGCCACCCTTTTTCGGTTCAGCCTTCCCTTTTTTCTTGGCAGCTGTCTTGGTGTAGCTTGTTAGTCGCTTCTCCGTGTATTTTTCCGTGAACCACTCCCCTACTGTTCCGCCACCATACTTTTCGGATAATCCAAGCCAGCGTGCCATTTCACGGAAACCACCTTCAACAACCATGGTGTCACGTTTGCCTTTGAATGTTTTATCCTTACCGATTACCACGAGCCACCCTGGACCCGGGTTGAGGTGTGGCCATATATTCTTTGCAAAAAAGTGGCTTACCATCACCAAGTCCTTCGATGGCATGATCAGTTTTTCCAGGCGGACAGCATAGGAGATCAGCGTCTTTTCGGGAACCAACTCCCCGAATACACTCTGCAATACAGCGTTTACGGTCATGGGAGGATATTCGCTGGCTGAGTTGTAATTATTTGCCAGTGGTATCAGCTCTTCGAGGCCGGTCTCGACGTTTCCATCCTTCGTGTTCGCCACTTCTAACACGAGTTCCAAAATATCATGTGGCGATTTGCCTTCAATAATGCGCGCCCTGAACCAGCTTGTCAAAGACTCTGCATCTGCCGGCGTAAGAGGAAGAGTCAATTCCACCGTATATTTCACCGGTAACCGCCTCACCCCGGAATCTTCAATCGCCCATTCCTTTTCAGTACTCTCCCGGCGAACCAGCCCTTCAAGCTTCTGCCAAGTCTCTGGATCCATAAGGTATTTTTGGACTGTGCGGCGAGACATTCCCCCACACCAATCCACGAGCGCGTCGATATGGAAACGCTCAGAAATTGTGCCACTGGATCTAGACGTCAGCAGGAAGGAAACTTGTCTGAATGCAAAATAGAGACAACCCACTTCTGGACCGGTTCTTGGCAAGAAGCGGAGAAAATAAGCGTTAAGGGGTACAGTCGCATTGGTGTCTACAATCGCATCGTACAGGCTGGTATACCTAGCCGTAAGCTCAAACCAAGTTGCGTCACCGACTCGAGCCAACTCCTTATTCTCATTCTCATCTCCGCCATCCCTACGATCTCCTGTTTCCTCTCCGTCTACAACAAATTCTACTGTTGCGCTGGTTCCAAAAATTCCTGTCAGCAAACGGCTGATCGTGCTTGCAAGTCTGCTTTCCAGCCAGTCACGCGCGTACGCGTTACGGACACCGATGACCAGTGTTCCGCCTTGATAAGAAACTGCTTTGGCGTCGCGCACCCATGTGTCGAAGGATGCTTTGGGCATCTCCAATTGGAGTTGTGCAAGTACCGATTGCCACGCTTCTTCGGCATTGCCTGCTTTACAGGTTGTTACATCCAGGTCCTCCAGTGAATTACCAAATATTTCCAACAAATACGGTGATAGCGCGGCTGTGCGCTCCAGAATATGTTCCTCTACAGAGTTCAAATCTGTTTCAAGCGCCAGGGTTTTGCCATCAAATGACACTACGTGCGCACGCGAGAGCATTCTCACATCTGCCACAGGTACATATTGTTTGGGGTGCTGAACAGTTCCATCTCTCCTGGCACTTGCAATCGCCTCGTCGTACGATCGCTGTTCATTCTCAAGTTTCTGGATCAGTTTTCCCCATTTGGTCTGTAGATCGAGGACCTGCTCAGATCTGGATGAATGTTCACCATCCGCGACAACAAATTGCACGGAAGCATTGGTATTCAATGTTCCCACCAGTAAACGGCTGACTGTGCTGGTGAGCCTGCTGTCCAGCCAGTCGCGTGTATACGCGTTGCGAACACTGACGGTGAGCACTCCATCTTCGAAGGAGAGTACATGGGTATCCCGTACCCAAGCGTCGAAGGAGGCGCGCGGCATCTCCATTTGGAGTTGTCCCAATACAGATTGCCAGGCTTGTTCAAAGTTCATAGGAACCTCGATGGTTATGCCTGGCAATGTCAAGGTTGACTCCATGAGCATCTGATGGCTCGTCCTCTGTTTCGTTGTCGCTGATCATGCGTTCTGGAGCCGCTGTGCGTGAACGAGATGGCGGCTGCACATGAACCCTCAGCCGATTATCAGCGACAAACGTAAGCACTCCCCCATCCAGTTGTACGGACTGAAGGCTACATGACGAGCGCCGGAGTTCATCCGCGGTCGGATCGCGCTGAAGCAGGCCCGTAATTGTGGACCTGCTGCCTTCGTTATCAATAATAGATTTGCTTTGATGAGTCCGTAATTTTGATGAAGCCATTTCTGGTTATCCAATGTCCCCTTCCATGGGCACCGGTGAGCAGGTACGCTGACCAGAAACGACTTGACAAATACAGTGAAATGCTTATAATCACTGCAAGAAATCGTTCTTGACTGCGACCTGCTCCCTGTCCGGCGGCCAACCTGAAGGGAGTTTCGCTTTAAATCAGGGTCCCCACCTCTTTGAGGTGGGCATCTTTGTTTAATAAGGGCAATTCGTTTTCACGGTGACATTGCTACTCCTGATAAGGAATGATCCTGAAATAGTAGAGAAAAAGGACTCTAATTTTTGGAGTAAATAAGTAAAATAGTAAAGTAGTAAAAAAGTGAATAAGTAAAATCCTAAAATAGCCTACACATTGGGCGACCTCTCCCCTTCAAACAAAGATTGGATCAGCTGGTTCCAGCTGGCTACATGGTCGGGCAATTGTTCCATTCGATGATCCAGTAGTCTTACGGCCAGGCCATAGACTTGACTCTTCGTCACCGATCCCGGCCGCATCGCCTGACGGATCAAGTAAGTAATTTTTTCCAACGCGGCTTGTTCTTCATCAGACAGCATCACCGATGTTTTCCGTCGAGGGTAGATCCGAGAGGGTCGTCCTGTTTTTCCCGAGCGGACAGCAGCGGCACCGGACACACGCGATTCCATATCATACAACTCTGCCCACGGATAATTGGGTTTGGTTTTTCTTGATGTATCTTTAGTCATCATCACTCCTCAAGCGTTGGTTGTAGATTTTAACGGCCTGACCGACTTCGGCCTCGTCTGCCTCAAAGCGTCCTGTTTCGGCTAAGATGTGGAGCGTCTCGTTGCATATGATCATGAGGGGTCGAGGCACGCCTTTGGAGGCCTCGTACAGAAGCTCTAAGGCACGGTCGGAAAAAAGCGGTTTGAATCGACCGGCGACTGTCAGCCGAAACTGGATCA
>DASWEH010000378.1:0-3035 GCA_036394895.1 Anaerolineales bacterium | reverse complement strand
TCGGGCGCGTCCAGCCTGAACAGGCGCGGGCAGCCTTCGCCGAACAAATCAAAGCCCTGGCAGAGGCAGGCACGGATTTGATCGTGCTCGAAACATTTAGTGACCTGTATGAAATCCGGGAGGCGATCAGAGCCGCGCAGGAATCCTGCGACCTTCCCATTGTTGCCTCGGTCACTTTCACGCGCGATGACCGTACTGTGCTTGGCGATGACCCGGTCAAAGTGGCGCGTATGCTCCAGAATGCGGGAGTTGACGTGATCGGTGTCAATTGTTCCGGCGGTCCGGCGCAACTCTTGCGCATTTTGAAACAAATGGTTCAGGCAGTGCCCAACTACTCCGCCAAATTCTGGGTGAAGCCGAATGCAGGTTGGCCCGAACAGGTGGGTGGTCGCATCATGTATCCGGCGGACGCCGAATATTTCGGTGAATATGCGCTTTCTTTTCGAGAGATAGGCGCTAGCATCGTGGGTGGATGTTGTGGCACAACCCCTCAACATATCGCGGCGATGCGAAAAGCGCTCGATACCGCTCCCGCAACAGATCAACCTCATGTTAGCGTTTTGCCGCAGGAAGAAATTACAGAAACATCCCCGGAGCAACCGACTCAATTTGCACAGAAGTTGACCTCAGGCGGCTTTGCTATTTCGGTGGAAATGGATCCACCACGCGGACTATCGACACACAAGCTACTGGCGGGCGCGTCCCTCCTGGCCGACGCAGGCGCGGACGTGATCAACGTGGCCGACTCGCCAATGGCGCGCATGAGAATGTCTGCCTGGGCGGTATGTGACGTTGTGCAGCGAAAAGTGGGAATCGAGACCACGCTGCACTTCCCCACCCGCGGGCGCAATCTGTTGCGCGTCCAAGGCGATCTGCTCGCCGCGCATGCCCTTGGCATCCACAATGTCTTGGTTGTGATGGGCGACCCAACTTCCATCGGTGATTACCCTGAAGCGATGGATAATTACGATCTTGTGCCATCCGGTCTCATCAAGCTTATCAAACAGGGATTCAATGCAGGCTTGGATCACTCTGGTACAAGCATCGGACAACCCACGAATTTTTTCGTCGGTGCTGCATTGAATCTATGTCCACCAGATGTCGAACGGGAAATCAAGAATTTACATCGTAAGGTCAAGGCTGGCACTGATTTTTTCATCACACAGCCCATCTATCGGGCGGAAGACGGACCTGCTTTGCTTGAACGCTATGAAGCAAAATATGGAAAGCTCAATAAGCCCGTCCTGACAGGCATCCTGCCGTTGGTCAATGTGAGACACGCAAACTTCCTGCATAATGAAGTGCCCGGCATCTTCATCCCTGAGGAGACACGGAAGCGTGTCGAGGCAGCCGGTGATGGAGAGCGCGGAGTCAGAGTCGGCGTGGAGCTGGCTGTTGAGTTGATCCAACAGCTCAAGGCTTGGGCAAGAGGCGTCTACATCATGCCGCAGTTCCACAAGTTCGATATGGTCGCCGACATCATTGAGAAGGTAAATAAGTAAACAGGTACACAAGTATCCTCTTACACGTTTACATGTCTCCTTGTTTACGTGTATACTTAAATCATGCTCCTTACAATTGATATCGGTAATACCAACGTCACATTGGGTCTGTATAACGGCAACGTTCTTGGCTCGCATTGGCGGCTTGCCACAGACCACGCTCGTATGCCTGATGAATATGGCTTGCAATTTCAGGGACTTTTGCAAAATGCAGGGCATACGATCAAAGATCTAAAGGCAATCTGTCTGGCATCGGTCGTGCCGCAATTGACGACGCGTGTCATCCAGGCATGCAGGGAGTATCTTGAAAAAGATCCTTTCGTTGTGGATGTCGGCATCAAGACCGGTATTAAAGTCCGCTATGAAGACCCGAAGGCAGTGGGCGCAGATCGGATCGCCGACGCGGTGGCCGTGATGTATTTATACGGTGGGCCTGCCTGCGTGATCGATTTTGGGACAGCCACAACGTTCAACGCGCTGACAAAAGAGGGAGAGTATCTGGGCGGCGCGATCACCGCAGGCATCAATCTTGCTACGGAAGCCCTCTTTTTACATGCCGCCAAACTGCCCCGTATTGACCTGCAGCGTCCGCCTTCCATTATTGGACGTAATACTGTCCACGCCATGCAATCGGGGTTGTTATTTGGCTATGTGAGCATGGTGGAGGGGATGGTTGAACGCTTCCGCAAAGAATTGGGAGCAGAAATGAAAGTCATTGCGACAGGAGGGATGGCTGCTATCGTCGCCCAGGAAACGGATGTCATTCAGATCATCGCGCCCTGGCTCACCCTCGAAGGCTTACGCATTCTCTGGGACTTGAATCATCCACTATAAAACTCGACATTGTCATTGCGAGTGTAACGAAGCAATCTCCTTGCTGAAAAGGTGCTTACCTAATTGCCTGCGCTTCGTCTTCGGGCTTCGCCCTCTGCTCAGCGCGAAATAGCTCTGATGACAAGAAAAGTTATTATTTGGATATCAGGATTCGCTCTCTTCCTTATTGGCTGTGGGGGATTAACACTTATTTCTCCATCTACACCGACAATAGAACCTACCTGGACAGTAGCCCCGACCTCTTCGCCAACTCAACCCTTCGATCTTACTCAGGGCGGGCCTGCTACGATCACTCCCATATTTTTTCCCACTAACACGCCCACTTTCCCACCTTCAGAAACACCTCTCCCTACTTTCACCTTTACTCCAACACTAACCCTCGAACCGCAATGGTACCTCCAAGGACCCGGCGAAATTATTGTCCCAATCCTGCTTTATCATCACATCGGATTTTCCCTGCAAGGGGATAGCGTCTATTATATTTCGCCAGATGTATTTGATAGACAAATGAATCTTCTCTATCAATGGGGATATCGGACCATCTCTGTTGAGTTACTTGTGAAAGCCATAAAAGAGGGGGCAGAACTGCCTCCCAAGCCCATTCTCCTGACGTTTGACGATGGCAGCCAAACAATTTATGAGCACGCATTGCCGATCATGCAAAGATACAATTTTACGGGGGTATCTTATATTGTTTAT